>CAYGKX010000250.1:0-6397 GCA_964350225.1 uncultured Rhodospirillaceae bacterium
CGGGACACCCGGGGCTGGCTTTGCCCCAGGATGTTGACCAGGTCGGTCACGGTCAGTTCGCCGTGGCCGCACAGACCGATGATCCGAAGCCGTGTCGGCTCCGCGGCGGCGCGAAGCGCTTGAAGAAGGTTCTGCATCGATCGGTTTTCCGTCCCACCCGGTGGGCCGCTGCCCACTCAGTCCGAAAAGACATAAACATATCTTTATACGTGATCAAGGGGATCGTACGCGCCCCATTGCGACTCTGGTTGCGCCGGGGCCACCCTTTCCGCTCTAATGCCGATCCATCGCTGCGAAAACGGACCAGCTGCTGCCCGCCCGTCCGCCGCATTCACAATCTTGGAAAAATCATGACCGCTTCGCAGACCGCCCTGGGCACGCATATTCTCGGGACAGGGACCGCCGTTCCCGACGCCGCCTACGACCAGTCCCTGATACGGGACATCGCCCATGCGGTCTTCGACACGACCGAAAGCACGTCGACGGTCTATGACAATGCCGGTGTCTCGTCCCGGCGGAGCGCCATGCCGGTCGAGTGGTACCAGGGCCGGCACGGCTGGGAAGAGCGCGCGGGGGCCTTCAAGCATCACGCGCTCGACCTGCTGGAGCAGGCGGCGCGCCAGGCGGCCGAGCGGGCCGGGATCGGCCTGGACGAGATTGACGCGCTGATCACCGTCTCGACGACGGGCTTCGCGATCCCCAGCCTGGATGCCTTGCTCATCAACCGAATGGGGCTTCGGCGCGACACGACGCGCATGCCGGTCTTCGGCTGGGGCTGCGCAGGCGGCGCGCTGGGCCTGTCCCGCGCGGCCACGATGGCCCGCGGGATGCCGGGCAAGAATGTCATGCTGCTGGTCGTCGAGCTTTGCTCGGTCAATTTCCGGGCCGACGACCGCTCGGCGACCAATTTCGTCTCGACGGCCCTGTTCGGCGACGGCGCCGCGGCCGTCGTCGTCCGGAACGACGGTGTCGACACGGACCGTTCGATGCCCGCCGGCGAAAGGGCGGGCAATCGGCTACGCGCGACGGTACAGCAGGTTGGCGAATGGACCTGGGAGGACAGCGAGGGCGTGATGGGCTTCGGCATCGAGGACGATGGCCTGCGCATCATCCTGCGCCCCGACGTGCCGCATTTCACCTACAAGAACCTCCGCCCGCAGGTGGAGCGGTTCCTGGAGGACCACGAACTCGGGCTGGAAGATATCGACGGCTATATCTGCCATCCGGGCGGCCGCAAGGTATTGGAGGCGATCGCCGCCTCGCTGAGCCTGCCGGAGGAAAAGCTCGACTCCTCCCGCGGCGTGCTGAACGACTACGGCAACATGTCCGCCCCCACGGTCCTGTTCGTCCTCGACCGGACCCTGGCGAACGGGGCCTCCGGCCGACACCTCATGACGGCTTTCGGCCCCGGCTTTTCCCTCGCCCTGCTGCTTCTGGACCTGCCGTAATTCCTGGACACGCGTGACGGGAAGACCGGCGCCCGGCAGGTCGGGGCCAGGCCGCTTCCCGAAGCATGTCCGTCCCGAGAGCGACCCCGGCCTGTAACAACCCCTTCCCTGAGCGATCCCGGCGCAAGGCCCGCGGGCCGTTGCCGCGCACCTCCCGCCAGGATGCTCGTCACTGCGTCAGAGGCTTCTCGAGCGCCCGCACGAACTTGCCCTTGGTGATGCGGGTCAGGATGATCGAATTGGTCCCCAGGCGCCGCTTCGGCCCGAAGGTCAACGGCGGCGACCCGAAGATGTCCTGATAGTCCTTGATCGATTCCAGTGCCGCGATGAACTTGTCGGTCGTCAGGTCCCGGCCGGCGCGTTCAAGCGCCAGGATCACCAGATCCTGCATGTCGTAGCCCATCGCCGCCGGGACGGTCGCGGGCTTGCCGAAGCGCTTCTTGTACGCGGCCATCCACGCCTTGACCTTGGGTGTGGCTGTCGCCTCGTCGAGCGGCAGATACTGGCAAAGGACGTAGAAACCCTCGACCGTCGCCTTGCCGAGGATCACCGTATAGACGTTGCAGCCGGAGGCCGGGACCAGCGTGTCGACCTTCCAGCCGACCTTGGCCATCTCCTTGGCAATGGCGACCGTGCCCCGCACCACAGCGCCGATGACGAGGAAATCGGGCTTGTTGCGGCGAACCCGCGCCACCTGGGACGAAAAGGCGGTACTGCCGCGTTTGAAGCTGGCCATCGCAACGACCTTGGCACCGGACTTTTCTGCCGCTTCACGGGCGGCGTCCCGGATCTCCTTACCGAACTCGTCGTCCTGGTAGATGATGGCGATCCGCTTCCGGCCCTGGGCAGCGAAATACTTGACCCCCGCCTTGACGGTGTCGTCATAGGGCGTCGCCAGTGAGAATTTCATCCGGTGGAAAGGCGTGTAGCCGCGCTTGTGCGGAGATCCGGGAAAGAGATGCGGCGTCCCGGAATCGAGGACGATCTGCATAGAGGCCAGCACGACCGGCGTTCCCAGGGGCCCCACGATGGCGAAGACCTTGTCCCGCTGGATCAGCTTCTGGGCCGCCAGCACGCCCTTCTTCGGATCGTAGCCGTTGTCTTCGACGATCAGCCGGATCTTGCGGCCATGAACGCCGCCCTTGGCGTTCTGCTCCTCGATCCGCATGATATGGCCGTTCTGCATGGGAACGCCCCAGACGGCGACCGGTCCCGTCAGAACCAAGTGGGTCCCCAGCAGGATCTCTGTATCGGTAACGCCGTTGACCTTCTGCGCCGTGGCCGGCGCCGCCAGACCGCCGAAAAACGCCACCCCGACAGCCATTGCAACCAGTCGCCCGAACTTCATCGTCTGCCCCCTGTCTGCTGTTATCTGAACACGTCTTGCGTGCTGGACGAAATCTACCACAGATCGTCCGACGAACTTCCTTCCGCGTCGGGACCGCCACGTTTCTCACCGGGATCCGGCAGGTCCCAAACGGCCGGCGCCCCAGAGACGCCGGCCAATCGATGCCGGTGCGTCGACACGACGCCTACTCCGTCAGCGGCCCGGCGATACGCTTGAACTTTCCGCCCTCGATCCGGGTCAGCACCTGGGCATGGGTGCCCAGCCGGCGCTTGGGCCCGAAGGTCTGGGCCGGCGCGCCGAAACGGCTCTGCCAGTTGTCGATGGATTCAAGGGCGGCGATGAACTTGTCCTGCGTGAGGTTCGGCCCGGCCCGCTCCAGTGCCAGGATCACCATCTCCTCCATGTCGTAGGAGATCGCGGCCGGCACGCTCGCCGGCTTGCCGAACCGCTTCTGGTAACGGTCCATCCACTCCTGCACGTCCTTCGAGGCGGACGCCCGGTCGAGCGGAACGTACTGGCACATGACATAGAGGCCGTCGACGACCTGCTTGACGAGGCGCGGAACGAAGGAATTGCACGCCGAGGCGGGCGCCAGGGTATCGACCTTCCAGCCGACCTTCGTCTTCTCCGCCTGCATACCGATGGTTTCGCGAACGATTCCCGTGATGACCAGCAGGTCCGGGTTCGCCCGGCGGGTCCGCGCGATCTGCGAGGAGAAGCTGGTGGCGCCGCGCTTGAAGCTTGTCTCGGCGACGATCTTCGCCCCCATCTTCTTCGCCTGATCACGCACGGCGTCGCGGATATCCTTGCCGAAATCGTCGTCCTGGTAGATGACGGCGATCCGCTTCTTGCCCCGTTCGATGAAGTATTTGACGCCGACCCGGGTGCTCTCGTCGTAGGGCGCGGACATGGAGAATTTCAGGCGGTGGAAGGGGTCGTACATCTTCTTGTGGTTCGACCCGGGAAACAGGAGCGGCGTCTTCGATTCAAGGATAAGCGGCATCGAGGCCAGGACGACGGGTGTCCCAAGCGGGCCGACGATCGCGAAGACCTTGTCCCGCTGAACGAGCTTCTGGGTCGCGAGCACACCCTTCTTGGGGTCGTAGCCGTTATCCTCGATGATGAGGCGGATCTTGCGGCCGTGGACGCCGCCCTTCGCGTTCTGCTCCTCGATCCGCATGATGTGGCCATCGCGCATCGGCTGGCCCCAGAAGGTGATCGGCCCGGACAGGTCGAGCGACGTCCCCAGCACGATCTCCTTGTCCGTGACGCCACGCACGTCCTGCGCATGGGCAGCCGTGGCCGCGAAGACCGCGACGGCGCCCGCCGCGGCAAGTCCGACGATGGATTTCGTCATCAGTTCCTCCCTGGTGCGGCGCCGGTCCGGCGCCGGTGTTGCAGTGGCCCGCTCCCGCAGGGACCCGCAGGTCCTCAGCCGCCGGCATACATTGCGTCGATTTCCGACTTGTATTTTTCGTTCACGAACTTCCGGCGCAACTTGAGCGTCGGGGTCATCTCCTCGTCCTCCGCCGTCAGGAGAATGTCCAGGAGGCGGAATTCCTTGATCTTCTCGACATTGGCGAGGGTCTTGTTGACCCGGTCGACCTCCTGCCTGATCAGTTCCTGAACCCCTTCCGCCCGTGTCAGGCTGGCATAGTCGGTGAAGGGGATCTTGTTCTGCTGAGCGTATTTCATAACGTTGTCCTGGTCGATCATGACCAGGGCGCTGATGAATTTCCGCTGGTCGCCGATCACGATCGCATCGGTGACGTAAGGGCTGAACTTCAGCTTGTTCTCGATCTCCGACGGCGTGATGTTCTTGCCGCCGGACGTGATGATGATGTCCGACTTTCGGTCCGTGATCTTCAGGAAACCCTGATTGTCGATCATCCCGACGTCGCCGGTATGGAGCCATCCCTCGCCATCGATGGCGTCGGCCGTCTTCTCCGGCTTGTTGTGGTAGCCCATGAAGACATGGGGGCCGCGCAGCAGGATCTCCCCGTCCGGGGCGATCGCAACTTCGGTGTTGCCGACCGGCCGGCCCACCGTCCCGAGCTTGACCTCTCCCGGAAGGTAGAAGGTCGCCAGTCCCGAACATTCCGTCTGGCCGTACATTTCCATCATGTCGAGGCCAAGGGCGACGTACCAGCGCATGAGTTCCGGCGAGATCGGGGCGGCGCCGGATCCGATCATCCGTGCCTTGTTCATGCCGATCAGCTTTCGCGTATTGCGCAGGACCAGAAGGTCCGCAATCCCGTACGCGATCCGAAGCGGGAGGGGAATCGACCGCCCCTCAAGCCGCCGGTCCGCGACCCGGTAGCCGATGTCGATGGCACGATTGTAGGCCCATCGTTCCAGCGCCGTTGCATCCTGGAGGGTCATGGTCACCAGGCTGTACAGCTTTTCCCAGATGCGCGGGACGGCGAAGAAGACCGTTGGCTCGATTTCCTGGATATTCTCGAGGACCGTATCGGGGTTCTCGGCGAAATTCGTGACCCCGCCATAGCCCAGCGGACGCAGGCCCGTCATCATCCGTTCCGCCATGTGGCAGAGCGGCAGGAAGGCGAGGGTGTGGTCCTCGTCGTCGGTCGGGGCCAACTCGCTCCAGCCGTCGATGGCGAAGATCAGGTTGGCGTGGGACAGCTTGGCGCCCTTTGGCGGCCCGGTCGTGCCGGAGGTATAGACGAAGATCGCCGGGTCCTCCGGCTTTGCCGCCGCGACCCGCTCGTCCCAGAGGCCCGGATGGGCGGCGTCATGCTCCCGGCCGAGCGCGCGTAACGCGTCGTAGCTGATGACCCAGTCGTCCTTGAGCTCCCGCAAGCCCTTCATGTCGTAGACGATGACCTTGCGGACGAGCGGCAGCTTGTCCCGCTTTTCCAGAAGCTTGTCGAGTTGCTCCTCGTCCTCCACGAAGACGAAGCGGGCCGCGCTGTCGGTCAGCACATATTCCACCTGGTCGCGCGATGCCGTCGGATACAGTCCGACCGAGACTCCCGCAGCCCCGATGATCCCCATATCGGACCAAAGCCATTCCGGGATCGATTCCGAAAGAATCGCCGCCAGTTCCCCGGGTTGGAAACCGAGGGCGATCAGCCCCATCCCGCTTTCCCGCGCGAGGCGGCCGTAATCCTCCCAGGTGAAGGCCTTCCAGATGCCGTGATCCTTGTGGGTCATGGCTTGTGTCCGGCCACGCTCCGCGCAGGTTGCCGCGAAGAGCTTCGCGATCGTGTTCGCCCCGTCCTGGATTGCCCTGGGCGTCTTCCGCGCCCGCCGCACCTCGAAATCAGCTACCGCCATTGCTTCCGCCGCTTCCATCGCCGGACCCCGCGCACGCCCTGGTCCTTCATGCCGAGGTAGAATTCCTTGACGTCGTCGTTATTGCGCAACCGGTCGACCGGCCCTTCGAGGACAATACGCCCGAGCTCCAGCACATAGCCGAATGTCGCGACCTTGAGCGCCATACTGGCATTCTGCTCGACGAGGAGGATGGTCACCCCGCGCTCCCCGTTGAGGCGCTGGACAATGCCGAAGATCTCCTTGACCAGGAGGGGCGACAGGCCGAGCGACGGCTCGTCGAGCAGGACGATCTTCGGGTCGGCCA
>CAYGKX010000251.1:0-271 GCA_964350225.1 uncultured Rhodospirillaceae bacterium
GCCCCGCTTCATCGGCGACCGGCTGTCGCGGCAGGCGATCATGTACGACCGCCGTATCGACTGCGACAGCCCGGAAGGCCGGCTGATCTGCGACGAGCTGGTGCCGGAGGCGGAAATCGAGGACGCGATCGACCGGGTCATCGCCGGGCTCACCTCCTCCGGCGTCGTCAGCGCCGAGGGCAACCGCCGCGCCTTCCGCGTCGGGATGGAGCGGATCGACGACTTCTGCCGCTACATGGCGGTCTACGGCCGGGAACAGGCCTATTGCCAC
>CAYGKX010000251.1:281-6388 GCA_964350225.1 uncultured Rhodospirillaceae bacterium
GCCCCGCCCTGATCGGCAACCTTGAACGGAACGGGGACGCGCAGAACCGGAAGGTCGCCTAGAGCACGTCCCACGTAGATCGGACGTGCTCTAGGTCGTCCCGGCCCCGGAGGGTGCAAGCCGCAGGACGTCGTCGGCCATCGCGCCGACGACGTCCATGTCGTGCGAGATGACGAGATAGGCGAGGCCCTTCTCTTTCTGGAGCCGGTCCAGCAACTTCAGGAAAGCGCCCTGCAGATGGCGGTCGAGCGCCGAGGTCGGCTCGTCGAGGATCAGCAGGGTCGGCTCGACAACAAGCGCGCGGGCGATGGCGACCCGCTGCCGCTGTCCGCCCGACAGTTCATGCGGATAGCGCCGCAGATGCTCCGGCCCCAGCCCCACGCTCTCCAGCGCGCCAAGAACCCTGTCCTCCCGGTCCCGCCGTGAGAGATCGGAAAAATGGGTCCGCAGGCCCTCCGCCACGATCGACGCCACGGTAAGACGGGGCGACAGCGCACCCTGCGGGTCCTGGAAGACCAACTGGACATGGTGCCGCAAGGTCTGCCGGACGCCGGGGCCGAGCCGACCGACATCGGTACCTCCATAGCGGATCCGCCCCTCGATCCCGGACAGAAGGCCCGCCACGGCGAGTGCGACCGTGGTCTTCCCGGCGCCGGACGGCCCGACGATGCCGAGCGTACGACCTGCATACAGATCGAACGACAGGTTCTCGACCGCGGGCGCCGCCGCCTTCTTCCGCCGCCACAGGCGGGCGGTCGCATACCGCACCGTCAACTCCCGCACCGCCAGGAGCGGCGGCCCCTCCGGTCGACGGCGCGGCAAACGCGGCGGGAAGCTCCCGGCGACGATCTGGCGTGCGACCGGGTGTTCGGGCGCGGTCAACACCTTCCCCGCGGGTCCCGCTTCGACGATCCGGCCCGCGTCCATCACGGCCACCCGTTCGGCGAGCCGAGAGACGATCTCCGTATCGTGGCTGACGAAGAGGATCGCAACGCCCCGCGTCGCGTGCAGTTCCCGGAAGAGGTCGACGATCTGGTCGCGCACATCGGGATCGAGCGCGGTCGTCGGCTCGTCGGCGATCAGGAGTTCGGGATCGTTCGCGATGGCTGCCGCGATCACCACCCGCTGGCGCTCGCCGCCAGACAGTTCGTGGGGCAACGCGCCCAGCCGGTCCGCGCCCCGGGGGAAACCGACCTCGCCCAGCAACTCGACCACCCGCGCCCGCAGCGCCGCCCCCCTCAGGCCCCGGTGGAGGCGAAGAGGCTCGCCGACCGCCTTCAGGACGCTGTGCAGGGGATTGAGGGCGGCGGACGGTTCCTGGAAGACATACCCGACCCGATCTCCGGCCAGCCGCCGCACGACGGGAGCCGGACCGGTTCCGGGCGCAGCAAAGCGAATGCTCCCGCGCGCCTCGGCGGTGCGGGGGAGAAGGTCGAGGAGGGCCGCCGCGAGGGTCGACTTGCCGGACCCGGACGGGCCGATGAGCGCAAGCACCTCGCCCCGGCGAATGTCGAGATCGACCCCGTGCAGCGCCGGAACCGACTGACCGGGCGCCACGAAGTCCACCGACAGGCCGCGCACCCTGGCAAGAATGCCGGCCTCGAGTGTGCCGTCGGCGTCGTTGCGGTCGATCCCGGCGATCCTTCGGCCGGACCCGCGCCGGCGCTGTCCCGGCGCGAGGCGGGTGTCGAGAGCGTCGCGGGTGGCGTCGCCGACGAAACCGATCAGGACGAGCAGCGCCGCCGGCGCCGCGAAGGCGATGAGGGCAAGGCGCGGCACTTCCAGGTTGTTCTTGCCCTGGGTAATCATCTCGCCCAACGACGGGTCCCCGGGCGGCATGCCGAAACCGAGGAAATCCAGGCCGGTCAGCATCGCGATGGAGCCGGCCAGGGTCAGCGGCAGCAGGGCGATGACGGCCGTCAGCGAATTGGGCAGGACATGCCGGAGGAGAATGGTCCGCCGCTTGACCCCCAGCGCCTCGGCCGCCCGGACGTAGTCCTGCTTTCGGGTCTTCAGGACCTCCGCCCGAACCACGCCGACCTTCATCATCCAGGTGAAGAGCAGCATGACAAAGAGAAGCGTGAAGAAGCCCGGGACGAGGACGCTCGCCACGATGATCAGGAGGTAGAGGATCGGGATGCCAGCCCAGATTTCCAGCAGACGCTGGCCAATCAGGTCGAGCCAGCCGCCGTAGAACCCCTGGATCGCACCGACGGCAACGCCGATCACGGTGCTGAGAAGCGTGAGGGCCAGGCCGAACAGGAAGGAGATGCGGAAGCCGTAGATCAGCCGGGCGAGAACGTCCCGCCCCTTGTCGTCGGTGCCGAGCAGGTTCTCGGCCGACGGCGGCGCCGGGACCGGGACCTGAAGGCCATAGTTGATCGTGTCGTAGGAGAAGCGGATCGGCGGCCAGACCATCCAGCCCTTCGCCTCGACCAGGGCGCGGACGTGCGGATCGCGGTAGTCCGCCTTGATCGGCAGGTCGCCGCCGAACTGCGTTTCCAGATAATCGGCGAAGACCGGCCAGTAGAGCCCGCCGTCGTAGACCAGGAAGATCGGCCGGTCGTTGGCGATGAACTCCGCGGCGAGGGACAGTGCGAAAACGCCGATCAGGGCCATCAGCGCGATCCGGCCGCGCCGGCCGGCCCGGAAGGCCGGCGCGAAGCGCGATCCGGCCGTGGTCGCAACGGCGGTCATCGTCCGCGCCCCTCGAAATCGATCCTCGGATCGATGCCGACATAGACAAGATCGCTGACCAGATTGACCAGGAGCCCGAGGAGCGTGAAGACGAAGAGTGTTCCGAACATCACCGGATAATCCCGGTTCAGCGCGGCCTCGAAGCCGAGCAGGCCGAGCCCGTCGAGGGAGAAGATCACCTCGATGAAGAGCGCACCGGTCAGGAGGATGCCGAGCAACGCCCCCGGCAGACCGGAGACGACGATCAGCATCGCGTTCCGGAAGATGTGCCCCCAGAGGACGCGACGCGGCGTCGCCCCCCGGGCCCGCGCGGCGGTGGTGTAGAGCTTGCCGATCTCCTCAAGAAAGGCGTTGCGGGTGATCATGGCGAGGGCGGCGAAACCGCCGATGGTGAGCGCCAGGGTGGGCAGTGCCATGTGCCAGAAATAGTCGCCGACCTGGCCCAGGAGGGACAGGCTCTCCCAGTTCTCGGAAACGAGCCCGCGCAACGGGAACCAGTTGAGAAAGCGCCCGCCGGCGAAGAAGACGATCAGAAGGATCGCGAACAGGAAGCCCGGGATCGCGTGGCAGACAAGTACGCCGATCCCGCTCCACAGGTCGAACCGCGAGCCGCGCCGCACCGCGCGCGCGATGCCCAGTGGAACGGCGATCAGATAGATGAGGAGCGTGCTCCACAGCCCGAGGGAGATCGACACCGGCAGCCGGTCCAGGACGAGGTCGACGACGGGCTCGTTCTTGAAAAAGCTCCTGCCAAAATCGAAGGTCATCAGGCGGCCCATCGTCGAGAGAAAACGCTCCAGGATCGGCTTGTCGAAGCCGAACATCCGTTCGACCTCCTTGACGAACTCCGGCCGCAGCCGCTCCGCCCCACGATAAGGCAGGCTGGGATCGGCGGCCGGGTTGGTATCGTCGTTTTCCAGCTCGCCGCCGAGCCGCGCGGATACCTCGCTGCCGCCGCCGCTCAACTCCAGCAACAGCCGTTCCACCGGCCCGCCGGGGGCGAGCTGGATGATGAAGAAGTTGAGGACCATGATCCCGATCAGGGTCGGCACGATCAGCGCCAACCGCTGGGCGATGTAGCGGATCATCGCCGCCCCGGTCCGGAGCCCGGCGGCGGCAGGCAGAGGATCAGCGACAGGCGCGCGCCCTTGCGGTCGACCTCCACCGGCACGGAGACGCCGTGCGTCAACCGCCGCAGAATGGCCTTCGCGGCGGGCCGGTTCGCGACCGGCTGACGGCACAGGGTGACGATCCGGTCGCCCTCTCGCAGACCCGCCGCCGCGGCCGGGCTGTCGTCGTCGACTGTGGCGACCGTCACGCCACGGTCCCCCTCTTCAACGACGAAGCCCGGCCGGGGCAGTCTCGGACGCGGGGCTTCAACCGCGTCCAAGCAGAAGACGGCATCGCAGATTCCGGCAGCCGTGGCGCCATTCGACGCTGCGGCCTTCCGGGCTTCTCGCGGCGACCCCGTCTCTCGGGTCAGGAAAATCTTGAAATCATCGATACCGAGATCGCGCAGTTGGTGGGGCGTGCCATGGCCATATTCCAGATGGCCGCGGCCGATGATCCCGACGACCGTCCGCCCGGGAAACCGGTCCCGGGCCTTGGCGATGTTGACGGCAAAGGCCCTGTCCCAGACCTGTTGCGCCGCGACGAACCCGTCGAAGCGGTCGTCCATTGCCCGCGGCGGCCCGTCGGATCCAAAGCCGTTCAGGATGTCGAGGAGATACTGCCGATAGGCGGGTGTCGCCGGGGCAGAGGGTGTCAGGCCGTCCCGTTCCGCCTCCGGGATCGCGTCCCAGCCCTCCCGCCGGACGCGGGACACCAGCGCCCTGTAGCAGTTGAGCGCCACCATCGGCACCCGCATCTGCCGGCAGAAATTGAAGATCGGGAGATAAAGCTCCGCGTCGAAACCCCAGTGCTTTTCCCAGTCCGCCCGGTCGAGAAACGCCTCGACATCGATCTCCCCGGCAACCCAGCGGTCGAGCACCGGCTGAACCTCCCGTGGGAACATCTCGAAGCCGACGGCGAGTGGCACGTCCCGCGCGTGGAGGGCGGCGATGACGTGAAGCTGCCAGCGATGGATTTCCGCATTGTCGTGGGTTTCGCCCAGCAGCACGGCGGCCCGGCCGGCGGCGGACCGCAGCACCTCGGCCTGGGGGACGAGGTGCTGCGCCGCCGGATCGAACCACGAGCCCGATGGATGGTCCGTGTCCGGCGAAGCGTTCGGGCCTCGGGAAGGGACGGCCTGTTCGGTCATCTCCATCACCCGCCTAGAACTTCATCGTCAGGCCGAACCGGAAGGTCCGGCCGGGCTGGGTCTGGAGTTCCAGCGGATTGGTGGCGGCCACCGACGCGCTGGGCGGCACCCGGTCGTAGTTGACCGAGGACGGCAGGAAATATCGGGTGTCGAGGATGTTCAGCACCGAGAAATGGAGGGTCAGCCACTTGCGGGGCTTCCACTGCACGGTGAAGTCCATGACGAAGTAGGACCCCGCCTTGAACGGATCGTTGTCGACCTCGTTTACCCGCGTGACGGCGGCCTGATAGGTGCCGACCAGTTCGACGTCCAGCCCCCAGCGCGGCCGGGTCCAGCGGATGCCGGCGACCAGCTTGAAGGGGGCCGCCCCGTCATAGACGCGCACGGGCGAATCCGGTGTCGTCTGCTGCTCGCCCCGTTGCCAGGAGAAGGCGCCGCTGATTTCCCATTCCGGGAGGAAGCGCCAGGCGGCCTTGCCCTCGATGCCCCAGATCTTCACCCGCGAGACGTTGTCGAACGTGATGTCGTTCGTGCCGTCGATGAAGACGAAGCTCTGGATGAAATCCTTGTAGCGGGCATAGAAGAAATTGACCGAGAAGAAAGCCCGCTTGAATTTTCCGCGCAGGCCGATCTCGTAACTCTGCACCTTTTCCGGGCGCAGGTTCGGGTTGGGCACGAGGTTGAAGAAGGTGCCCGGCAGCGACGTGTAGAGCTGTTCCGCCGTCGGCATCTTGAAGCCCTCGGCATAGCGGACATAGACGGAGAAGGCCTTGGTCAGCTTGAAGATCGCACCGAACTTGTAGGAGAGGTTCGATTCGTAGATCTCCCGCGGTTCCTTCCCGGGAACGATCTCGTAACCCGGCCCGAGCTCCGGCGTGATGCGATAGGTCGAGTAGCGCAGGCCGGGGATCAGGATGATCCGGCGGTTGAAGAACGAGATTTCGTCCTGGATGTAGAAGTCGGCCCGCCAGGTTTTCGAATTGGCGAAATTGAAGCCGCCGGCGATGGCGGTCGTCGTTTCTCCGGTCGTCAGGTTCGTCGTGACGTCCCGGCGCTCGTAATCCGTGGTCGTCAGGCCGCCGTCGAAGCCGTAGGTGAATTCGTGGCGCATCCAGCTCGTCTCGAAGACGCTCTTGAGCTGGACATCCGC
>CAYGKX010000252.1:0-6385 GCA_964350225.1 uncultured Rhodospirillaceae bacterium
CGGAACTCGGCGAGCATCGTGCCGATATCCTCGAAGTTCTCGCAGGACGCGTAGGGCACGGTGAAGAGCCTGTTGCCCTGGAGCCCGACATGGTAGGCGCCGGGCCGGGCGAGGACGGCGACATAGATCGGCGGCAGCTTGCCCTGATGCGGCAGGACGTTCAGGACGACGTTATCGGATTTGGAGAACTTGCCCTCGTAGGACAGACGTTCGCCCGCCATCAGCCGTTTGATGATGTCGAGATTCTCGTTGAACTTGTCGCGCTTGTCCTTCGGGTCCTCGTCGTAGCCCTCGAACTCATGCGCGAGGTAGCCGGAGCCGACGCCATAGACGAGGCGCCCGCCCGACATCATGTCGAGCATGGAATAGGTCTCCGCGCAGCGGCGCGGGTCGTGGAAGGTGAGGATCGAGATCGCTGTGCCGAGCCGGATCTTCTTCGTCCGCTGGGAGAGCGCCGCGAGCATCACCGCCGGGTCGGGCACGACGCCATATTCGTGGAAATGGTGCTCCGCGCAGAAGAAGGTGTCGTAGCCGAGCTCTTCGGCCAGTTCGCACTGCTCCATCACCTCGTTATAGAGCTGCGGGATCGTACGCTCCTGGGCCGGATGATGGTCGTTGACCGAAAAGATCGAATAGCGCATCGCGCCGCCTGCCGCCGCACCGTCTGGCATCCTGTCCTCCACCTGTTACCGCTCCTTGTCGAGCGGCTTGATTACGAATTGTGTAATTGATTATGATTTTCGTAATTCACGAGTCAAGAGGCGATCCATGTGCGGGGCATTCCAATGACTGGGCAGCAGGGCGTCCAGTCGATCGAAGTCGGCATGGCCCTTCTGAGGGCGCTGGCGGCGCGCGGCGAGCCGGCGCATCTGAAGGATCTCGCCGCCGATGCCGCCATGGCGCCGGCCAAGGCCCACCGCTACCTGGTCAGCCTGATCCGGTCGGGCATGGTCGAGCAGGATGCCGCCTCCGGCCGCTACCGGCTCGGGCGTGAAGCGCTCTGGCTTGGCCTGTCGGCGCTGGGCGGGCTCGACGTCATGCGCCTGGGCGACGAAGTGCTGGAAGCGCTGCGGGACGAGATCGACGAGACCGTGCTGCTCGCCGTCTGGGGCAACAAGGGCCCGGTCGTCGTGCGCTGGGCGGAGGCGGGACGCCCGGTGACGACCAACATCCGGCCCGGGTCGGTCATGCCGATGCTGAACTCCTCGACGGGACGTGCCTTCGCGGCGTTCCTGCCGGAGGCGCTGACGGCCCCGCTGATCCGGGAGGAGACGGAAGAAAACCCGGACCTTGCCGCCGGCTACGATGCCGTCCTCGCGGAAACGCGGGCCTGCGGCCTGGGGCGGGTCGACGGCGACCTGCTTCCGGGCATCGCCGCCCTATCCGCGCCGGTCTTCGACCATCAGGGAGAGATCGCCGCCGTCATGTCGACCCTCGGCCACCGCTCGCAGTTCGACAAATCCGACGACGGCGCGACGGCGGCAGCCCTCCGGCGGGCCGCGGGGGGCCTGTCCGCCCGGCTCGGCTATCGCGCGACGGGACGCGCGGCCTGACCGGCGCCCGTCGTCTCATCCTTCGAGACGCGGCCTTTGGCTACTCCTCAGGATGAAGTCATTGCATATGAAGAAAGAAACACCGCCTTCATCCTGAGGAGGGCGCGTATGCGCCCGTCTCGAAGGATGGTCCTCGCCTAAGCCAGCAGCTTCTTCACGAAGTTCGGCAGGGCGAAGGCGCCGGCTAATATGTCCGGGTTGAAATATTTGGTGTCGAACCCGGCGGCTTCGTAGACCTCGGCGATCTTCTCGACCGGCTGGCGGCGGAGGTCCGGATCGTCCGTCGCCCAGCCCATCGTCATGAAGCCGCCGTAGTAGGTCGGGATCGGCGCGGCGAAGAACGTGCCGTCGGCGAAGAGCTTCTTGAAATGGCGGTAGCTGGACGTCACCTCGCCGCCCTGCAGGAAGGGCACGCCGTTCTGGGTGACGAGGACGCCGCCCTCGGTCAGGCAGCGCTTGCAGTCGGCATAGAATTCCTCGGTGAAGAGGACGGCGCCGGGGCCGATGGGGTCGGTCGAATCGACGATGATCGCGTCGAAGCGGAGATCCGTTTCCTTCACGAAGCGGGCGCCGTCCGAGATCACCAGATCGCCGCGCGGGTCGTCGAAGGCCCCCGCGCTGTGGTTTGGCAGATATTCGATGCACATGTCGACGACGCTCCGGTCGATCTCGACCATTGTCGGCCGTGCCTCCGCGTGGCGCAGGGCTTCGCGCAGAACTCCGCCGTCGCCGCCGCCGACGATCAGGACTCGATCCAGCCCGCCCCTCCGCGCCTTGAGGGCGAAGAGGGGCATGTGGACCATCATCTCGTGATAGACGAACTCGTCCCCCTCCGTCGTCTGGATGATGCCGTCGAGCGCCATCACCCGGCCGAAGGTCGGGTTGCGGAAGATGATCAGGTCCTGGAGACCCGTCTGCTCCCGATGCAGGACCTCCTCCACCCGGAACCGTTGCCGGACACCGGTATGCAGGGTTTCGTCAAACCACTCCATGGGCTACTCCATGGGCCGTTCCAGCGGATCGCGCCCGCACGTCAGCCGACGACGCCGCGCTTCTGTTCGGACAGCTGCACGTGCGACGGGGTGAACGCGTCCTTCAGGACAGCTACGGCCTTGTAGGGATCGCAGCTGCCGCACATGAAGAGGTCGACGGCGGCATAATCCCGTTCGGGCCAGGTGTGGATGGAGATGTGCGATTCCGCCAGCACGACCACGCCCGAGACGCCCATGTCCGGGCCAAAGGGGTGCATGTAGCTGTGGAGAACCGTGGCACCGGCAACGTTCGCGCCATGCACCAGGGTGTCTTCGACATATTCGCCGTCGCCCAAATTCGACGCGCCCCACAGCTCTATGAGCAGGTGGGTTCCGGCATATTCCACGCCATCCTTCTTAATGAAGAAGTCTGTTCTCTCGTCCGAGCAGACTTCAACGTGCGAGACGGACGGCAGTACGGTGATGTTGGAATTTGTCTCGCGAGCGGGCGCCAGCGGCCTCTCTTTCGAGACCCCCCCCAACCGGGCAGTAGAGTGCTTCATAGCGGCTCCCCCCCAATCAGAAGATAGGTCCGAAGGTAAATGTGAAGCGGCGTTGCCTGGAAGCGCCGCCGCCGGTGAAACGAAGGCGCGGTTTTATAGAAAAACCGCGCCGACGCAAGTGCGAAATGTGAGGTGCGCGCCGATAATTGCAAGGCTCCGAGGCCGACCAATTCGCGCCCCACTAAACCCGGACAACCGGGGCGTCCGACCCCCAGAATATTGTGATGCCACCGGGGGCAGCAAGCGCACGAGGTGCGCCTAGAATTGATCCTCCGCGAGAGCCATCACGGTCGACCCGCCATCAACCACCGCGTCGAGCAGCGACGAGGCTCGGGTGACATACTGGTCGACGAAGAAGCGCGCCGTCTTGATCTTCGCTTCATAGAAGGAAGCGTCGCCGTTCGCGCCCGCGAGCCGCCGCCGCGCGGCCAGTGCCGACCTGGCCATCAGCCAGCCCCCGGTGACATAGCCGAAAAGGTTGAGGTAGTGGACCGCGCCGGCCGAGACGAGGCTCATGTCCTGCGGCCCCGTCGCGAGAAGCCAGTCGGTCGCCGCCTCAAGGGCATCGATACCGGATTCCAGCTTCGGCTTGATCGCCGCGAGGTCCGCCTCGTCCATGTCGGCAAGCCCGCCCAGGTCGGCGCGCATTTCCTCGAAGAAGGCCTTGGCCGCCTCGCCGCCGTCGCGGAGCACCTTGCGGCCGACCAGATCGTTCGCCTGGATGCCGTTGGTGCCCTCGTAGATCGGGTGGATGCGCGCGTCGCGCATGTGCTGGGCCGCGCCCGTTTCCTCGATAAAGCCCATGCCGCCATGGATCTGCACGCCGGTCGAGGTCGCCTCGAGCCCGATGTCGGTATTCCAGGCCTTGGTCACCGGGATGAGAAGGTCGACCCGCTTCTGCGCCGCGCGGCGGCGCTCGCCGTCCGTCTCCCGCTTCGCCCGGTCGAGCTGCCCTGCGACATAGTATGTCAGCCCGCGCATTGCCTCTGTCTGGGCTTTCATGGACATCAGCATGCGGCGCACGTCGGGGTGGCGAATGATCGGCACGCCCTCCTCGCCGGTCGCCATGTCCCGGCCCTGGATGCGGTCCATCGCGTAGTCGCGCGCCTGCTGGTAGGCGCGCTCCGCCGTGGCGAGCCCGAGCAGACCGACATTCAGCCGCGCGTTGTTCATCATCGTGAACATGCAGGACATGCCGTTATTCTCTTCGCCGATCAGGTAGCCAATGGCGCCCGTGTCGTCGCCATAGGAGAGAACGCAGGTCGGGCTCGCATGAATGCCCAGCTTGTGTTCCAGCGAAACGGTCCGAACGTCGTTGCGCTCCCCGATGGAGCCGTCCTCGTTGACCAGGAACTTGGGCACGAGAAAAAGCGAGATGCCTTTCACGCCCTGCGGCGCGCCCTCGATCCGGGCGAGGACGAGATGGACGATGTTGTCGGTATAGTCCTGGTCGCCGAAGGTGATGAAGATCTTCTGGCCATAGATGCGGTAATGGTCGCCCTCCGGCACCGCGCGGGAGCGGAGCGCGCCAACGTCGGACCCCGCCTGCGGCTCCGTCAGGTTCATCGTCCCTGTCCATTCGCCGCTGATGAGCTTGGACAAGTAGGTGTTCTGAAGGTCCTCGGTGCCATGGGCGAGAAGCGCCTCGATGGCGCCGACCGTGAGCATCGGGCAGAGCGACCAGGCCGTGTTCGCGGCGTCCAACATCTCCGTCACGGCGGTGTTGAGCGCCCAGGGGAGCCCCTGTCCGCCGAAATCCGGCTCGAACGGCACGCTGTTCCAGCCTCCCTCGACGAATTGCCGGTACGCGTCCTTGAAGCCGTCCGGCGTGCGGACGACACCATTCTCGAGGACCGAGCCCTCGACGTCGCCGACCCTGTTCAGGGGGGCGATGACCTCTGCGCAGAACTTGCCAGCTTCCTCCAGCACGGCGTCGACCAGGTCCGGCGTCGCCTCTTCGTAACCTGGAAGATGCGCGATCTCGTCGAAGCCGACGAGTTCGTCGAGCACGAAGCGCATATCCCTTATCGGGGCGCGATAATCGCTCATGAAGGCCTCCCGCAGTTTCTCGTTCTGGTGCTCCGCGCGGGACGGTTCGCCCGCGCCAGCCGCTTATCGCATTTGGGTTCGAAAGGTCAAACGGCAACCTCTATCGGCTGAATACCCGTGGCCGGCAATCGCGCGGGATCACATCCCGATCAGCTTGCGGACGACCCAGCCGAAGACGATGACGGCCGCCGCGCTCGCCGCCCAGATACCGACGAACCAGGCAAGCCGCCGCCACGCCGGACCCGTCTCCGCCGGAGGGGGCGCACCGCCCAGCCTGTCGCCCGGTTCGGGCCGGTCAGTGGCCATATCCCCCGTCCTCGGGCACTTTCCCGCGGAAGACCCGATAGGCGTAAATCGTGTAGGCGATGATCATCGGCACGGTGAAGGCGCAAGCGATAAGGATGAAGCGCTGGCTCGTCGGATCGGCCGCCGCCTGCCAGATCGTGAGGTGCCGCGGAACGATATAGGGCCACATGCTGATGGCGAGGCCGGCATATGCCAGGATGAACAGGACCACGGCCAGCCGGAAGGGCCAGACCTCCGCCTGTTTTTCCAGGAGCTGCCAGAGGAATGCGGCGGCGATCACGGTGACGACCGGCACCGGCGCGAGATAGATGAGATGGGCACCGCCGAACCAGCGTTCGGCGATGGCGTCGACGAACAGCGGCGTCGCGATGCTGATCGCACCCATGAAGAGCATGGTCATGAAGAGGGCCGACTTCGCCCAGGCGAAGGCGCGCAACTGCAGCTTGTCGTCGGTCTTGAGAATGGTCCAGCAAGCCCCGAGCAGGGCGTAGCCGGCGACCATTCCGCCCGCCGCCAAAAGGCCGAACCAGGAGAACCAGTCGAACGGCCCGCCGGCGAATTCGGCGTTCCGTACCGTGATGCCTCGGATCAACCCGCCGAGGATCAGGCCCTGGCAGAAGGTGGCGCCGATCGACCCGGCGGAAAAGGCGACAAGCCAGATCGACTTGTGCCTCTCCGAGGCATTGGCGTGAAACTCGAAGGCGACGCCCCGGAAGATGAAGCAGAAAAGCATCGCGACGATCGGAATATACATCGCCGGCAACGCGATGGCGTAGGCCTTGGGGAAGGCGGCGAACAGGACAACGCCGCCCAGGATCAGCCACGTTTCGTTGCCGTCCCACACAGGCGCAATGGACGCCATCATCCGCTCCCGCTCCGCCGACGACCCCGCGAGAGGCAGCAGGATGCCGATGCCGAGGTCGAAGCCGTCCAGGACGATATA
>CAYGKX010000253.1:0-6372 GCA_964350225.1 uncultured Rhodospirillaceae bacterium
GTAGTCGATCCCGAAGGCCCGGAAGAGCGTGTAGTAGACGATGATGAGCATCATCATCCCGAGATAGATGGCGGCGAGACCCAGAAGGCCGCGCAGGAAGGCCGAGTAGGCCCGATCGATCGCCTGCAACATTTGGGTCCCGCCGCCTCTGTCTGCTTACGCGCCGTTCCGGCCTATTCGCCGGTGCGATACAGCTTGCGAAGCTGGTTGGCGAACTGGAGGGTCCGCTTGCGCTTCTTCAGCCGGTCGTACATGCGGTCGTACGCGCTCGACACCGCCAGTGCCGTGAACTTCTCCTTGGCGGGGACGGTGAAGAACTTCATTCCGCCCTTGCGCAGCGTCTCTTCCTCTTCGATCACGTCCTTCATGCGCGCCGCACGGCTGGACTGCTCATGCTCGATGACCGTGTCCTGGATGATCTTGCGCGCCTTGGCACTGAGCGAGCGCCACTTCCGCAGGTTGATGATAACGCCCATGTCGGTCTGGTAGAATTTCGGGTCCAGCCGGTTGCGCAGGAACTTGTCCCATTTGAGCTGCGTCAGACCGATGGAGGTCCAGGCGGCAGCGTTGATGATGCCTTTTTCCAGCGCGGCATAAACCTGGGTCGCCGCCATGTTGTGGGTCTTGGCGTTGAGCGACCGGAAGAAGGCGCCGTAGATGGGATTGTCGCGCATCTTGGTCGTCGAGAAGTCCGGCAGACCGTCCTTGCGGAACTTTGGCGTCTCGGCCATGTAGATGTGGAAGCCCGGGCCGCTGTCCACCCAGCCGAGATACTTCACCTTGAAATACCGCTGGTGCAGCCGGTCGATAATCGCCATGCCACCGTTCGCGCGCACCGCGGCGGGGGACGAGTTCGAGGTCGAGATGGCCTCGTTCTCGGGAATCACGTTGGCATAGAAGGCCGCGGGGATGCAGGTCATGTCCACGGCACCCTTGCTGACGGCGGGGGCCTGCTGGAACATCTTGATTGCTTCCGGTCCGCCGCGCACGTCGATCTCGACGACGCCCTTGCCGGCCGCATTGATCTTCTTGGCCAATTCCAGGCAGCTTTTCGTGTAGACGAGGAACGTCGGGAACGGGTGAACCAGTGTCAGCTTGGTCTGCGCCGTTGCCTGGCCGCCTGCCAAGACGGCCAGCGACCCGCCCGCGATCATCGCGGACTTGATCAGTTCCTTCCCGGTCATCTCCCAGTTATCTCCCATGCTTGAAGTGGCGTGGATCATTCCACAGGTTCGGAAAACCGCACAAGGCGCATGACGTGCGTCCCTCAGGCGTCCGCCTGGTCCGCCGCCCCGTCCGCTCCCTTGCGACGCGGTGCGCCCGCCGCCGCTTTCTCGGCGACGATCAGGGTCCAGGGGAAACGCCAGTTGCGGTAGTCCGGGTCGAGCGTGCCATCCGCTTCTTCGAACGGCAGGACGGTCACGCTCTCGAATCCGATCTTCTCCAGTTCCCTGACGGTGTCCATCTCCGCCCAGGGTTCCATGAACGGCTCGTTGTTGCGCCGCCCATGGCCGTAATGCACGAAACGTGCGAAGGCGTCCGGCAGGTGCCAGAAATCCAGGTGCACCATCCGCCCACCGGGTTCCAGCAGCCGGTGGCATTCCTCGAAGGTCTTGCGAATGAGTTTGGTCGGCATTTCGTGCACGACCATCGTCGACGTGACGAAATCGAAGCTCGCGTCGGCCATCCCGGTATCCGTCGCGTCGCGCTGGGCGAAACGGACGTTGCGCGCCTGCGCGTCCGCCGCATCGCGCGCGGCCAGCTTCAGGCAGGGCGCGGACAGGTCGATGCCGATGACCTCCGTGTCGCGGAAGTCCTCGTAGAAGGGCTGGGTCGACTTGCCGAAACCGCATCCCATGTCGAGCATCCGCCGCGGCGCGCCGCCATGCTCCTTGACGAAATCGGTCAGCCGGCCATGCAGGTCCCGGTGCCGTCCGCCGGCCAGCGGTGTGGTCGACCGGGCGCCGCGTTCGTAGACGAAGCCCGCGATCTCGTCACTCCACACGCCGCCGGGATGCTGGTGGATGTCGACCGCGGTGTAATAGTGCGGCTGTTCGAAATCGGGGTCGAGTTCCAGGAGCCCCTCCGGCAGGTCCCCAGGGTCGAGCCTGGCCTCCAGCGCCGCCCGATCCTGGGCATGATAGGGCTGCAGGCCATAGCGCCCCGAATATTTCATCCGCTGAAGATGGCGCTCCAGCCAGGCGAAATAGCGGTAGAGTGTGCCGTCGCCAATCAGCGCCGCGACGTCTTTAGGCGTTTCGGGCGAGACGCCGGCCCTTTCCGATGCCGCGTCGAATTCCGCGCGCAACGCCGGGAACATCCGCGTTGTCCACCAGGTCTTGGACGCAAGGGTGAAGGCCTGACCGGCGGCGAAGCTGCGGCCGTCGATGTCGCCCGGCGCCTGTGCCGCCGTCTTCGAGGGGCCCGCCATCGGCTAGCTCGCTCCCTTGGACACCTGGCGGCCGAGCAGCGGCTCCATCAGATGTGCGACGAAGGCGGCGCGATCGTTCGCCTTGGCGGCCAGCTCGGTCAGGTCGGGCTCCGCGCTCAGAACCTCGGGATCGACGACCCCGCGCTCGCCCAGCGCGGCCTCCAGCGCCTGAAGCCGATCACGCAGGACATAGACTTCCGTCGCCAGCGCCATGACCACGGCGAAGGCGCGGTCCAGGGCATCATCTGCGAAAAAGGACTGTTCCGGGCGGTCGGCGTCTGGCTTCGGCACTGTCATTCGGTCGGCGAGCTCGCTGGAGCGTAACGTAAATGATATATTTCCATACCATTTGCCCGATCCCGAGTCGACTCCCGAACCGCTATTCCTGCTGCCGTCCATCGCCGGTTTGGGATATGTCGTAGGGCATGAAGCGCCCGTCGCCAAAGCTCCGCCGCGCATGACCACGCCGCTTGCCCAGCAGGCCCGGCGGACCGACGGCGTGACCTACGGCATCCTGAGCCTGTGCCTGGCCCTCTTCTTCTTCGTCATCATGAACTCGATGGTGAAGGCGCTGACGGAACACTATCCGGTGCCGGAGATCGTCTGGGCGCGCTATGTCGCCCAGTTCCTCCTGATGGTGGCGATCATGCCGCACCGGATACCGCGGCTGCTGGCGAGCCCGCGGAAGGACATCCAGATCCTGCGCGGCTGCCTGCTTCTAGGCGCGACGGCCTGCACGATTTCCGGCCTGCATTTCCTGCCGCTGGCCGACGTCGTGGCGCTGACCTTCATCTCTCCCTTCGTCGTGACGGTCCTCGCGGCACTGCTTCTGGGCGAGAAGGTAGGGCCGCGCCGCTGGATCGCCGTCGCCATCGGCTTCATCGGGATGCTCGCAATCATCCGGCCGGGCTCGACGGTCTTTCAACTCGGCGCCCTCTTTCCCATCGGTATGGCCTTCTTCCTGGGCGCCTACATCATCGCGACCCGCATGATCAGCCATATTGCGGACCCGATGAGCTCTCTCTTCTATGCCTGCCTTGTCGGGACGATCGGCGCGACCCTGCCCCTGCCCTTCTTCTGGGTCACACCCGACCCGTGGCATCTGGCGATGATGCTGGGCGCGGGCCTGTTCGGCGGGATCGGCCATTTCCTGATGATCAAGGCCTACGAAAGGACGGAGGCGTCGGCCATCGCTCCCTTCGCCTATACCGAGCTCATCTGGGCCGCCGCCTTCGGGCTGGTCGTCTTCGGCAATTTCCCGGATCTCTGGACCTGGGTCGGCGCGGCGATCATCACGGCGAGCGGCCTCTATATCGCCCATCGGGAGCGCGTGGTCCGGAACCGGACAGCGACGGCAACAACCGCGCCGCGTGCCGACGGGTAAGCGTCGCGCATGGGCCGCATGCGAAGCGGGGATTTGCCCGTTCCGTTTTAGAACGTAGTTTAGCGCCCAACGGTATTCGAGGGAGAAGTGAATGTCTGGGTCCGGAAGCGCGAGATGGCAGTTGCCCGTCGCCGTGGTGATTACCTGCGGCTGCCTGATCGGCATCATCTCCTTCGGCGTACGCGCGAGTTTCGGCCTTTTCCTGGAGCCGATCTCCTCGGACCTGACCTGGAGCCGCGACGTCTTCGCCCTGTCGCTCGCGATCCAGAACGTCCTGTGGGGCGCCACCCAGCCCTTCACCGGAATGCTGGCCGACAAATACGGCTCGGGCCGGATGCTTGCCATCGGCGGCGCCTTCTACGCCCTTGGCACGTTCCTGATGGCCTATTCGACCGACCCGATCCTGATGCACCTGACCGCGGGCGGGCTGGTCGGGATGGGCACGGCGGCCGGCTCCTTCACGATCGTCCTGGCCGCCCTGACCCGCCTCGTCCCGGAGAGCAAACGCTCCCTGGTGCTCGGCCTCGGCATGGCCGCGGGCTCGGCCGGCCAGTTGCTCATGGTCCTGGTTGGACAGGCCTTCATCGCCTTCTTCGACTGGCAGACGGCACTGATCCTCCTCGCCTTCATCGCGCTCATGATCGTACCGCTCGCGCTCGCGGTTACGGGCAAGTCGGAGCATATCGGGACCGGCCCGGCGCAATCGATCCCGCAGGCGCTGACGGAGGCCTTCCGCCACCCGAGCTATCTTTGGCTGATCGCCGGCTTCTTCGTCTGCGGCTTCCACGTCGCCTTCATTCAGGTCCATCTCCCCGCCTATCTGAAGGATGGCGGAATGCCCGGCTGGCTGGGCGGGGTCGCACTGGCAATGGTCGGCGGCTTCAACATCATCGGCAGCTTCGTGTCCGGCTGGGTCGGCAGTCGCTTCAGCAAGAAATACGCCCTGAGCACGATCTATCTGTCGCGCTCGGTGGTCATGGTCGGCTTTCTCGTCATTCCGCTCAGCGTCCCGTCCGTTCTGGTCTTCTCTGCGCTGATGGGGCTGCTCTGGCTGTCGACCGTCCCCCTCACGTCCGGCCTCGTCGCCCAGTTCTTCGGCGTACGCTACATGGCGACACTCTTCGGCTTTGTCTTCTTCAGCCATCAGGTCGGCGCCTTCCTCGGCGCCTGGATGGGCGGCACGCTCTATGCCGCCACCGGCAACTACAATGCATCCTGGATCGTCGCCATCGCGCTGGGCGTCGCCTCGGCACTGGCGCATTTCCCGATCAAGGAGGCACCGGTCGCACGGCTTGCCAACGCCTGACCCGGCGCGACATTATCGTCGGACGCACGACCGCCAGCCCTTCAGCCCGCAAACGGAAGACCGCATGATCGACCTGGATATCTCCCTCGAGGACAAGTACCGCCAGGAAAGCGGGCAGGTCTACATGTCCGGGACCCAGGCGCTGGTACGCCTGATGATGTTGCAGGCCCAGGCCGACAAGCGGGCCGGGCTGAAGACGGCAGGCTTCGTCTCGGGCTATCGGGGATCGCCACTCGGCGCGCTGGACTTCGAATTCTGGCGGGCGCGGAAACACCTCGATGCCCATGACATCGTCTTCGAATCCGGCCTGAACGAGGATCTGGCCGCAACCGCGGTCTGGGGTACGCAGCAGGCCGGTCTGTTCCCCGGCGCGCGCTTCGACGGGGTCTTCGGCCTCTGGTATGGCAAGGGTCCCGGCGTCGACCGCTCGGGCGATGTCTTCAAACACGCGAATTTCGCCGGCACGGCCCCCCATGGCGGCGTCCTTGCGCTCGCGGGAGACGACCACGCGGCCAAGTCGACCTCGACCGCGTCCCAGGCGGAATATTCCTTCGTCGACGCCATGATGCCCGTCGTCGTTCCGGCCAATGCGCAGGAATTCCTCGACTTCGGCCTCTATGGCTACGCCCTTTCCCGCTTCACGGGTCTCTGGGTCGGCTTCAAGGTAACAGCGACCAACGTCGACACCTCCGGCACTGTCACCATCGATCCGGGCCGCGGGCCCTTCAACATGCCGAATTTCGAGATGCCGGCCGACGGCGTCCATATCAGGCTGCCCGACGACCGCATCCCGCAGGAAGTGCGCCTCCGCCACTTCAAGATGCCCGCGGTCGAGGCCTTCCTGCGCGCCAACCCGATCGACCGGATCGAGGCGGACAGCCCGAACGCGCGACTCGGCATCGTCACGGCCGGCAAGAGCTGGCTCGCCGTCTCCCAGGCACTCGACGAACTGGGTATCGACGCCGACGCGGCGTCGCGCTTGGGCCTTCGCATCTACAAGCTGGGCCTGACCTGGCCGATCGAGCCGGAGGGTCTCGTCCGCTTCGCCGACGGGCTGGAGGAAATCCTGGTCGTCGAGGAGAAGCGCGGCTTCATCGAGGACCAGATCAAGACCATCCTTTACGACCGCCTGACGGGCGCCCGCCCCCGGGTGGTCGGCAAGAAGGACGAGAACGGCCAGACCCTGGTGCCCCCGACGCTCGACTTTAGCGCGGACCTAGTCGCGCGGGTGATCGGAGAGCGCCTGTACCG
>CAYGKX010000254.1:0-6360 GCA_964350225.1 uncultured Rhodospirillaceae bacterium
CCTTTTCGCAGCGCAACATAGGCCCGTGACAAAAGCGTGTCAACGCCGCGCGGCGCCCCACTGCCCGGGCCCGCGACCGCCGGGCCGGAAAGGGTCCGCGGGCCTCTTGCCGGCCCAGAACGGGCCAGCGCGGCGGCGCCAATACGATGCCTCCGGCAAAGGCCCGGGCCGTGGCTCAGCGGTCCTTTTTCGTCAGGAACAGGGATACGTGACCGCACATGCAGCAGGCGCGGGCCTCGACGACCTCGCCGCGCCTAAAACTGCCCTGGTCGGGGGTCTTGAACCGGATCGGGCCGTTCCACACAAGGTTTCCAACGACGAATTCAGTGCCGCCGCAGGCCGGGCATCTGACCGGCCGGTTATCGCTCATCGCCGTCTCCTCAATCCGGATCGGGGCCGACGCGGACCATCCGTTTTCCGCGATTCTCCCCATGCAGGAGACCGATCAGTGCCCGGGGCAGGTTCTCCAGGCCGTCGATGATGTCCTCCTCGACCTTCAGCCTGCCATCGGCCGCCCAGGTGGCCAGGTCGCGTTCCGCCTCCCTGTCGCGATCGCGGTAGTCGGTGACGATATAACCCTGCATCTTCAGCCGCTTGAAGACGATGACGCCGGGCAGGCCGCGCGGGCTCTCCGCCTCTTCCGTATCGTACTGGGAGATCGCGCCGCAGCAGATGATGCGGCCATGCAGCGCCATGTTGAAGAGGGCCGCCTCCAGTACCGCGCCGCCGACATTGTCGAAATAGATGTCGATGCCGTCGGGACAGAGTTCCGCCAGGCGCTTGCGCAGCTTGCCGGCCTTGTAGTCGACGGCCGCGTCGAAGCCGAGTTCGTCGACCAGCCAGGCACACTTTTCCGGCCCGCCCGCGATGCCGACGACCCGGCAGCCGAGGATCTTCGCGATCTGCCCCGCCAGGGACCCGACGGCGCCCGCCGCAGCGGACACGACGACCGTGTCGCCCTCTTTCGGCTCCCCGATCCATTTCAGGCCGTGATAGGCGGTCTTGCCCGAAATGCCGAGGAGCGAGATGAAATGGCTGAGCGGGCGATAGTCCTCCGGAAGCCTGCCCGCGGCTTTCTCCGGCAGCAGCGCGTAGTCCTGCCAGCCGCCGGAGGCGAAGGCGATGTCCCCGACCTTGAAGCGGTCCGAATCGGCGGCGACGACGACGCCGACCGACAGACCGTCCATCACCTGGCCGGGCACGATCGCGCTGCGGTATGTCGCGCCCTGCATCCAGGCCCGGTTTGCGGCGTCGAGCGAGACGAGGATCGTGCGCAGGACGATCTCTCCGGGCCCCGGTTCGGGCACCGGCTGCTCGCGCAACTCGAAATGTTCCTCCCCCAATGCGCCTTTCGGCAGGTCCCGGATAACGATTTGGCGGTTTATCAAGTCTTTCATAGCACCCTCCCTATACGGGCACTGTATAGAGTCGGTGAGACGGTTCAAAAGACTGACGGCCGAGCGGTCGTCGAGCGAATGGAATAGCCAAGGGAGCAGCGGGATGAAGATCGTCACCTTTGTCCAGGACGGTCGGCGCAAGCCGGGCGCGGTCGTCAACGGAAACATCGTCGACCTGTCGCCGGCGGCGACGACGGTGCAGGAGTTGATTGAGGGAGGGCCCGGTATGCTTGCGCGGGCCGAGGCCGCGGCCAAGGTCGGCCGGCCCATCGTCCCGGTGGAGGACGCGCGGCTGCTGTCTCCCCTGCCCCGGCCGCTGCAGATCCGCGACTGCCTGGTTTTTGAGGAGCACCTGACCAACTCTTTCGCGCAGCTGGAGAAAATCAGCGGCAAGAGCTATTCGGTGCCGGCGGTCTGGTACGAACAGCCGATCTACTACAAGGCCAACCGGATGAGTGTCGTCGGCCAGGACGCGGTCATCGAATGGCCGCCCTATGCCGAGATCCTGGACTACGAGCTGGAGATCGCCTGTATCGTCGGCAAGACCGGCAAGGACATTCCCATCGAACAGGCTGCCGATCACATCTTCGGCTTCACGATCTTCAACGATATTTCCGCGCGCGACGCCCAGGCGGCGGAGATGGCGGGCCAGTTGGGCCCGGCCAAGGGCAAGGATTTCGACACCGGGAACGTGCTGGGCCCGTGGATCGTCACCAAGGACGAGATCGGCGACTGGCGGGACCTGAAGATGGAGGTCCGGGTAAACGGCGAGCGGCGGGGCGGCGGCTCGACCAACGCGATGCACCACGGGTTCGAGGCCATCATCGCCCATATTTCCCGGTCGGAGACACTGTATGCCGGGGAGGTCATCGGCTCCGGCACGGTGGGCACCGGCTGCGGACTGGAGATCGGACGGTTCCTGGAGGACGGCGACGTCGTCGAGCTGGACGTCGAGAAGATCGGGGTCCTGCGCAACACGATCCGGAAGAGCTGAGACGTCAGGCGGCGAGCGTGGACCGGGCGCGGTCGACCCGCACCCGGATGCTGCGCAGGCCGGCCAGCGCGGCAACGGCGACGCCGGTCGTCAGCACCCACCACATGGGCCGGATCGTGTAGGCGAAGTCCAGGTTGGCCGCCAGCACACGGTGCGCCGGCACGCCCGTGAAAAGGGCATACCAGGCATATTCGAGCGCCATGGTCGCAAGCGCGGCCGCGAGGGCCGTGGCGGCGAGGGCCAGTGTCGACGACCAGGCCCCGCCGCGGGCATTCGCCAGCCTGTAGAAGAAGAGGAGCAGCAGCAGACCGGCCATCAGGACGGGCTCGTCCACGTTGATCTTCGACTGGAGGAAGAAGTGGACGACGGCCAGAACGGCAAGCACGTAGACGGCCTTGTGCAGCGGCTTCCAGCGCCGGCCGAGACGGCGCAGCGCGGCGTCCGTGGACGTGGCGCCCAGCACCGCGAGCCCGGCCAGCGCGACGAAGCCGATCAGAAGATAGTAGCGCAGGACGATTTCCGTCCCCGCCACGACAAGGTCCCATTTCTGGTCGGCGACATAGAGAATGAGATGGGCGAGCGCATAGCCCAACGCGGCGAGCCCGACCATGCGCCGGACGAGCAGCAGGCGCGACCAGTGCCAGAAGCGGCGGAGCGGCGTGACGGCGAGGGAAAGGAACAGGAACCGGATCGCCCAGTCGCCGGCCGCGTGGATCGCGGTGTCCAGAGGCTCCGCACCGAGGGAGCCCGTCCAGGCATCGATCGCGAGGACGACGGCCGGAAGGCAAAGGCCGGCGAGGACAGCCGCCTTCAGCGGCGAGTAACGACCGCTGCGATCAAGGACGGGGTAAAAGGCCAGGGTCACGGTTCGTCGATCCCATTCAAGATCAGGGTCGCCCCTTGGAACATGTCCGTTCTAGGTAGCCATCCCGCGCCCGGACGCAGCCAAACTTTGCGTCACGCTCCCGTGAGGCTCCGGTGTTCCGCACAATGCGTCCATCCGATTCTGCAGATTGTGCGGAGTGTCGCAGTCGATTATTTTTCCGGAAGGTCATACCCCTTGGAAAATCTAGGTCCTGCCGGTGAGCGGCGTTCCTGAAATTGGCAGCCGGGCGCGGCGCAAGCTCGCCGCCATCCTGGTCGCCGACATCGTCGGCTACAGCCGCCTGGTCGAGCGTGCCGAGACGGCGACGCTCGCCCTGATCAAGCGGCTGTATGCGGAGCATGCCCGACCCCTGATCCGCGATCACGGGGGACGCGTGGTGAAGACGGTGGGCGACGCCCTGATCGCGGAATTCGGCAGCGCGGTGGACGCGGTCGCGTGCGCGGCGGCGATGCAATCGGCGCTGGACGGCGCACAGCAGGATCTGCCGGCGGACGACCTGATCGCCATGCGCATCGGCGTCAATGTCGGCGACGTCGTGGAGGACGACGGTGACCTGTTCGGCGACTGCGTCGTCGTCGCCACCCGTCTGCAATCCATCGCCGCGCCCGGCGGGATCTGCATCAGCGATGCCGTGCGCAACCAGGTCAACGGGCGGCTCGACCTGCCCTTCGTCGACTTGGGGCCGCAGGCACTCAAGAACATCGACCGCCGCCTCAAGGTCTTCCATGCCCTGACCAGCCGCACGGCGCCGCGCGCCGCCATCCACACCGGCCCGCCCGAGGGCGGGGAGCGGCGGCGCATCTCCATCGCCGTGCTGCCGTTCGAGAACAGCGGCGGAGAGCCGGAGAAGGAATATCTGGCGGACGGCATTGCCGAAGACCTGCTTCTCGCCCTGTCTCGCTTCCGCGGGTTCGACGTCGTCGGCCGCAGCGCGAGCTTCGCGCTGCGCGGCAAGAGTGTGACGCCGAAGGAGGCGGGCACGTCGCTTGGCGTGGAGTTCGTCATCGAGGGGTCGGTCCGCTGGTCCGGGGCGCGCCTCCGGCTCTCGGTCCGGCTGGTGGAAACCGCGACAGGGCGCCAGCTCTGGGCCGACCGCTTCGACCGGCAGATCTCCGATATATTCGACGTCCAGGACGAGATCACGGAGCAGATCGTCCTCGCCGTGGGGCCGGAGCTGGAACGGGCGGAGATCGAGCGGGCGCTGCAGAAAGCGCCGGAACGTCTCGACGCCTGGGACTGCTACTACCGGGCTTCCTGGCATTTCCACCGTTTCACCAGGGCCGACAACGACATCGCCAAGGCCCTCTACGCCCAGTCAATCCGGATTGACCCGCAGTTCGCCCGCGGCCATGCCGGGCTCTCCTACGCCCATTATTCCGAGATCATCTTCAGCTATACGGACGATCCGCAGGCGTCCCTGATGGAAGGGCTGAGGGAGGCGAAACTGGCGGTGTCCCTCGACCCCCGCGACGCCTTCGCCCGCCATACGCTGGGCCGGATCTACATGCTGCTGGGCAAGCACGACGCGTCGATCGAGGAACTGAGCCGCGCGGTACGGCTCAACCCCAATCTCGGTCTCGCCTATTACGGGCTGGGCTTCTCGCTGGCGATGGCCGGACGGCCCTTCGACGCCCTGCCTTATCTGGAGCGCGCCTGTCAGATCGGGCAGTCCGAGGCGCTGATCTGGGCCTTCTACACGGTTCGCGCGCTGGCCCACATGCTGCTCGGCAACGACGAAGAGGCCGTCTTCTGGGCGCGGCGTGGTGTGGAGGCGCCGGCCGCCGAATATTGGGCACCCCTCGTCCTGACAGTCGCGCTCGCCCATGCCGGCCATGCCGCGGCCGCCCGGGAAGCCCTCGCCACCGCCATGGCGATGCGTCCGGATTTCACGATCGCCATGTTCTACCGGACGTTCCACTTCACCGAAGGCCGTCACCGCGACCTGTTCGTGTCGGGTCTGGCGCTGGCAGGGTTCGATGTCGGGCAACCGCCGGTGCCCGCGCAGACCGACAAGGTCTAGTGATCCCTCTCCCGGTGCCGGCGCAGGAGGTCGGCGCCAAACACGTCGGACGGGTCCTGCAGTACCGAATGGGCGTGATTTGCCCCATTCTGGGTATTGTCATATTCGATGAGCAGCGCCGGGCCGTGCAGGCGATAGTAATGCGGCCGCCCCGGCGCGGTGGCGCCAGCCCAGGCGAAATGGATCTTTTCCGGCCCGCCGGCGCGGATACGGCCCCGCAGGCGGTCCGCCGGAGCGGTCGCCATCCGGCCGATATAGAGCTCGGCGAGGCCCATCGCGGCATTGCGCTCCGTCTCGCCCATGGCCGACAGGGGGACGCCCTGGAACTTCGACAGGCTCGCCTCGCGGCCCGGGCCGGTCAGGATGTCCCCGAAACTGTCTGTTTCGAGGATCGCCCGGCGTTGCAAGCCGCCCGACAGTGCGCCGAGCAGACGGAAAGCCTCGTCCTGTTCCCGGGCCAGGACGCGCAGGCCGCCATGGTCGTGATGGCGTTTCGGCACCGTTTCCGGATTGACACCAAGGAAGCTGGGGGTGACCGCAACTCCCTGCCCCGGCAGGACGGTGAAGTTCAGCGACAGATGGTGTCCCTCGAACCGCCAGGCCCAGGGGCGCGATCCGGCCGGGTCGCCGAAGAAGACGATCGAGTAGTTGGCCGGATCGCGATAGGAGCGGGCGCCGGTCAGCTCGCCCAGGACGCCTTCGAGCGTGATGATGCCCCGGGTCTGTCGCAGGCCGCGATCGCTCAGCACCGTCGCCAGCAGGGTCCAGACCCGTTCGCGCTGCTGCGGGGTCATGTCGCGAAAGGCGATGCCGGGCCGGCCGCGCGGGATGTAGTGCCAGTCGCGGCGGCGGGCGCTGTCGAAACCATGGACGAGACGCGAGCGCGATCCTCTCGGCACGGCCTCGATGAGCTCCAGCGCGGCACGCGTCATCGCGTCCCGTCCCTGGCCGATGGCGGGCATCGGCAGCAGCGCGCCGCTCAGCGCGAGACCGCCGGCGCCGGCCAGGGCACGACGCCGGCCGGGCGACGCGGGCGACGGGGTTCCGGATCGGCGATCGGTCT
>CAYGKX010000255.1:0-4366 GCA_964350225.1 uncultured Rhodospirillaceae bacterium
GGGTGCGGAGAAATTCTTCGACATCAAGTGCCGCAAGGCCGGGCTGAAGCCGTCCGCCGCGGTCGTCGTCGCGACCATCCGGGCCCTCAAGATGCACGGCGGGGTCGGCAAGGACGACCTGGGCCAGGAAAATGTCGAGGCCGTGAAGGCCGGCTGCGCCAACCTGTCCCGCCACATCCGGAACGTGAAATCCTTCGGCGTTCCGGCGGTCGTCGCAATCAACCGCTTCACGGCGGACACGGATGCCGAAGTGGAGGCCGTACGCTCCGCGGTCGCTGAACTGGGCGCGACCGCGGTTCTCTGCAACCACTGGGCCGAGGGCGGCGCCGGGACGGAGGAGCTGGCTCGCCAGGTCGTCGAGCTGGTCGACAATGGCGGCGCGCAGTTCGCCCCGCTCTACGACGACGACATGCCGCTCTGGGGCAAGGTCAAGACCGTCGCCACACGGATCTACGGCGCCGCGGAGATCATCGCCGACAAGGCCGTCCGGGCCCGGTTCAAAGAACTTCAGGACAGCGGCTTCGGCCACCTGCCGGTCTGCATCGCAAAGACGCAATACAGCTTTTCGACCGACCCCAACCTGAAGGGCGCACCGTCGAACCACGCCGTCCCGATCCGCGAGGTGCGCCTGTCGGCCGGCGCCGGGTTCGTCGTCGTCATCTGCGGTGAGATCATGACCATGCCCGGCCTGCCCCGGGTCCCGGCGGCGAACAGCATCATGCTGAACGACGACGGGCAGATCGAAGGGCTGTTTTGAGGGGGCCGGCGCGTGCGCTCTCCAAAGAGAAGGCCCTTCACCTCTCACAGTCGAGCCGATCGTTGCTTCAACCACCTGCCATCGGGATGACCAGCGGGCGGTCCGCGCCCGGGTGGCGGTCGACCTTGACGGGCATGCGGAACGCCGCCTCCAGGATATCCGGGCGTAGCGCGTCCCAGGGAGCGGCGACTTCGAGCAGGCGTCCTTTGGACAGGATCGCGATGCGGTCGGCGTAGAGGGCCGCGAGATTGAAATCGTGCAGAACCGCAACGACGGTGCCGCCCGCCTCCGCAATGCGCCGGGCGGCGGCAAGAGTGCCGTGCTGGTGTGCGATGTCGAGGTTCGACGTCGGCTCGTCCAGCAGAAGGTAGCGATCCCCGGACAATGTCTCCGCGCCCGGCTCCTCCTGGGTCCATATCTGGGCGAGGGCGCGCGCGAGCATGACCCGCTGCTGCTCGCCGCCCGACAAGGTCGGAAAGATCCGCTCCGCCAGATGCCCGACGTCGGTCCGCCGCATGGCTGCCGTCGCGATCCGTGCGTCCGCCGCCGCCGTCGAATGCCCGACATGGGGTGCCCGGCCCATCATCACGACCTCGAAGACCCGGAAGGGAAAGCTCAGGGACGAAGACTGGGTGACGACCGCGCGCCGCCGCGCCGCATCCCGCTTCTTCCAGTGCGCGAGGGGCAGTCCGGCCATCTGGACCGTGCCCCGCGAGGGCGTCATGTCCCCGGTCAGGAGCTTGAGAAGGGTCGACTTGCCGGCGCCGTTCGGCCCGATCACGGCAAGCAACTCGCCCGAACGGGCCTCGAGACTGACATTCCCGAGAATCTCGGTGCCGCCGATCCGGTAGAAGAGGTCTTGCGCCGCGAGCATCTAGAGCCCCGAATGACGGCGCTGGCGGATCAGCAGCCACAGGAAGAACGGCCCGCCGATCAGGCTGGTGATGATGCCGATCGGAAGTTCCGCCGGAGAAACGATCGTGCGGGCGACGATGTCCGCGCCAATCAGGAGCGATGCGCCGAGCAGGGCCGCGCCTGGCAGGAGGATGCGGTGGTCCGGCCCGATCGACAGGCGCAGGATGTGGGGTACGACGAGGCCGACGAAGGCGATAACGCCCGAGATGGCGACGGCGGCCCCCGTCGCGACGGTCACGAGGACGACGAGGATACGCTTGAAGGTTTCGACGTCGAGGCCGAGATGCCCGGCTTCGTGTTCACCCAGGGCCAGGAGGTTCAGGCCCCGTGAGAGAAGCGGCAGCGCGAGGACCGGGAGGACCAGGAGCGGCAGCGCCGGCAGCAGGATATCCCAGGTCGTGCCCGCCAGGCTGCCGAGCAGCCAGAAATTCAGGGTGCGAAGCTGGTCGTCGTCGGCGATGAAAACGAAGGCGCCGATGCCCGCGCCGGTGATGGCGCCGATGGCGACACCGGCGAGGAGCATGGTGGCGACGACGACCCTTCCGCCCGAACTCGCTATTCGAAAGGCAACGACCGTCGCGATCAGACCGCCGATGAAGGCGGCGATCGGCAGGAGATAGCCCGAGAGGCCCGCCGACCAGGCACCAAGAATGCTGGTACCCAGGACGATCATCGCGACGGCCGCCAGTGCGGCGCCGCCAGAGACGCCGATGAGGCCCGGGTCGGCCAGCGGATTGCGGAACAGGCCCTGCAGGGTTGCGCCCGCCGCGGCCAAGGCGGCGCCGACCGCCAAGCCGCCGAGGGTGCGCGGCAGCCGGATTGCCAGGACCACCGCCTTCTCGCCTTCCGTCACCTGCCAAGGCAGTTCGATCCCGAGTGGCTGAAAGAGGATCGTCAGAACCTGTCCGGGCGACAGCGAAACCGGACCGATGCCGATTGACAGGATCGCGCAGACGGCAAAGAGAACGGCGAGGCCGGTCAGGACCAGCCGCCCGCGCCGGGTGATCCGCGCGACCGCGTCGTCGACGGTTCTGTCTGCCACGGCTTCCACCGACATGTGCCTAGCGTTCGGCGGTTTCGGAAGACAGCTTTGGCAATGCGAGGTCCGGATGCAGCGCGCGGGCAAGGTCCCGCACCGCCCGCGGCGTGCGCGGCCCGAACCCCAGGAGGTAGAGCCCGTTCATGGCGACGACCCGCTTCGCGCGGCCGGCCGGCGTCGGTGCGATTTCGCGGCGCGCGGCGATACGATCCGCACCGCCCAGCGCGGCGACGGTGCGCGTAACGGTCAGGATCACATCGGGGCGGGCGGCGACGGCTGCTTCCGGCGACAACGGCTTGTAGCGGTCAAAGCCCTGTATGGCATTCACGCCGCCGGCGAGACGGATGATTGCGTCGGCCGACGTGTGCTGCCCGGCCACCAGCGGCGCGCCCCGCCCGACGCTGAGCAGGAAGAGGACACGCGGCCGGGTCTTCGCCTTCGCAATGGCCGCGGCGAGGCGGTCCATGTCCGAGCGGTAGGCCCTGGCCATGGCATCGCCCTTCGAGGTCTCGCCGATCAGCGTCGAGACCACCTTGATCTTGTAGACCACGCCCTCCGCCGACGGATCGTCGCGCAGGACGACGACCCGGGTGCCTGCGGCCCGGAGCTGGCGCAGCACGGGCGGCGGACCGGCGGCCGCTTCCGCGATCACCAGGGTCGGGCGCATCGACAGGATTCCCTCCGCCGACAACGCACGCAGATATCCGACATTCGGGAACGTCTTCAGCGCCGTGGCCGGATAGAGGCTGGTCGTGTCGACCGCCACGATCTGCTTCTCGGCCCCCAGACCATAGAGAATCTCGGTAATCGATCCGCCGATCGAAACGATCCGTGCGGGGTTCCCGGGCTTGACTGGCTTGCCGTCCTTGTCGGTCGGGCCGTCCGCCCACGCGGGCGCGGCGGCGAAGAGCAGAAGGATGGCGGCTAGGAGGCGACGGGGCATCAACGGGGCTCCATGGCGATGTCGACCTTGGCGACCCCGAGGCCGCGGAGGAAGGACAGGGTCTGAACGAAACGCTGCATCGGGACGTCGCGGTCGCTGGCGATCACGAAGGCGGCCTTGGGCTTTTCCTTCTTCGCCGCCTCGATGGCGGCCTGGGCATCCTCCCAGGTCTCGAAGGTCTTGCCGTCGATCTGCCACTTGCCCTCCTCGGGCAGGATGGAGACGACGACCCGCTTCGGCTGGGGCAGCGGCTTGGCGGCGGTCGTCTTGTCCGTCGGCAGGGTCACGTCGAGGGCGAGCTGCGCCGAGTTCGCCGTCAGGACGAAGAACACCAGCAGGATGAACAACACGTCCAGCATCGGCGTCAGATCGGCCGCGAGCTCGTACAGGCCATTGCCCCGTTCGGCGCCGCCGCGTCTGATCATTCGGCGGCCTCGGGCGCCAGACGGTGAATGGTGGCGGAAGCGGACGCCGCCGCCTCGAACCTGACCCCGTCGATCGCCATCGAACGGCGATTGAGCTCGGCAGCGACCGCGTCGAGATGACCGCCCGCGATGGATCGGAAGATGTGATTGAAAACCAGAACGACGATCGCGATGGTCATGCCGACAAGTGTGGTCAGCATCGCCTCCCACAGGCCGCCGGACAGGATCTGCGGGGAGACCGGTCCGGTATGGTCGGCGATCGACTGGAATGCCTGGGTCATGCCGAG
>CAYGKX010000255.1:4376-6350 GCA_964350225.1 uncultured Rhodospirillaceae bacterium
GCATCGGTGCGATGGCCGCGATCAGGCTCAGCCATTTCAACCGTGCCTCGACCCGCTTGCCATAGCTGTCGAGCCAGACAGACAGAAGCTCGTTGCGGGTTCCGCGATCGACATCACGGTTGGCTTCCAGAAGACGGACTGCGCCGCCGACGGGCTCCGCCGGAGCCCCGCTCCCGTCCACCTTGGGCAGACGGGAGAGGACGACCAGCCGCTCGAGGATCAGCGCGACGGCGACGATCGAGCAGAAGACGAGCGGATAACCGAGCGGACCCAGGAGGGCGAAATGCTCGATCATGCGGCCGCCTCGATCTGCGGCAGACCCGCGACGATGGCGCGCCAGGCGTCGAGTTCGGCCTCGCCGGGCTTGCGCCGGCCAAACATCTGGGCGATCGGCTCGCCGTCGAGATCATAAATCTCGAGCGACGTCACGATGCCGTCGTCGGTCGGTTTCCGCACCACCCAGGCGGAGCCGATGCGGTCGGCCCGGAGATGGAGGTTGAAGCCCGGGTCGAGGACGTTCAGCCAGGAGCCCATCTCCTTGATCGTCTCGATGGGGCCGGTATGGATCTGCACGCATCCCGGGCTGGACACGAAAATCATGATATCGGATTTGCTGTCGCGCGCCGCTTCGAGCGCGGCCTGGAATGCCCCCGTCTCGACCGGATAGGCCAATTCGCCGCCGGCGAGGCGCAGGGCCTGCAATCGGCCGACCTTGTGCTTCTGCAGCATGCCGAAGAACTCGTGCGTATCCTTCATGGCGCGCCACGCGTCCCTGAACGCCGTGACGTCGACCTCCGCGTCGGGACGGTCGGCCTTCCGCCCGGGGGCAGGGGTAAAACTGGGGGCCGCAATATCGGCGGCGGCGGTGTGGCCGTCGACCAGTCGCCGGTAGGCGTCGAGGTCGCTGCCGTCCTTCAGGTAGATCTTGTGGACGGCGGTCCCATGGGCGTCGAAGAACTGAAGCGACCGCATTGTGCCGCGCGGCCCCTCGCTTTCGACCGCCCAGCCATAGGCCCACTTGGTGTGGAAGATGCGCAGGTCGATGTCCGGGCCGAGAACGAGGCCGTGCGCCGGGCCGACCGAGACCTCCTCGAACTTTCCGACTTTCTCGTGCACGCAGCTCTCGTTGCGGGTCAGTACCATGACCGTTTCCAGCTGCGGCAGGGCGGTGATGAGGTCGTTCCAGCGGCCATCGAGGCGCGTCGCTGCGCCGGCGATCCCCGCGGCGACGAGGGCGCCCTCGCTGACACCCATCTCGCCGGCGGCATCGCGCATGCGCAGCTTCGGTTGCTCCGCCTTCAGATCCTTGAAGGTCGTCGTCAAGCGGGCCGCCACGTCGGGAGTGACGGTCATGCTGTCCAGGGTCTGATTGCCATCCATTTCTTGTCGCTCGCTAGGTTGGAAGGTTCGTTATTCGGTAACCGGTCACTGAAGGCGGAACCGCACCGGGATCTCGACCCAGGCGGTCACCGCACGGCCGCCGCGCTGCATGGGGAGGAAAACCCAGCGCCGCACGGCCTGGAGGGCGGCATGGTCGAGGCGCGGGTAGCCTGAGGAGCGGTGCACGCGCACCTGAGAGGGCGTGCCGCGTCGATGGACCAGGGCGCGAACGATAACCGTCCCCTCTTCTTCCCGTTGCACCGACAGCCGTGGATAGTGGGCCGGGCTCGGTCGCCGCCCGAAACGCGGATTGCGCAGGACCGGAACAGCGCCGCCGCCCAGGCCACGGCCCGCATCGGCAGTGCCGTCGTTGCCCGGACGGACCGCCGCCATCTGCTTCGCCTTCGTGGCACCAGGGTCCTTGTGGCGCTTCGGCGCCTGACGTGCGGCCGCCTGCCGCGTTTGTGCCGCCTTGCGGCGCGCCGCCGGCTTGCGCTCCACCCTGCGCTTGGGCCTGACCCGCTTGGGCGCGGCCTTGGCCACCGCCTTCGGCTTGGGCCGCGGCTTCACCTTCTTCACCTCGACCTTTTTCGG
>CAYGKX010000256.1:0-255 GCA_964350225.1 uncultured Rhodospirillaceae bacterium
TCCAGCGCAAGGGCGACGACGGCTTCGGCGAGGGCAACTTCAAGGCGCTGTTCGAATCGATGGAGCTCGACCAGATCCGCCGTGGCGTGCTCAAGGCCTGAGGCCGGGGCTGCAACGGACCCGCTCAAACGGAAGGACCGGGTCGCGCGACCGGCTGTTGCACCGCGCGGCCCGGTCCTTGCATTGTGGGGGCAGCGACGGGCGCCGGTGCGCGTCTTCCGATCCTTCGAGACGGCGGCTTCGCCCCCTCCTCAG
>CAYGKX010000256.1:265-6065 GCA_964350225.1 uncultured Rhodospirillaceae bacterium
CGGGCGCCGGTGCGCGTCTTCACGCCCTTCGAGGCCGGCTGCGCCCCCTCCTCAGGATGAAGGTGGCGGTAAGTCAAATCCGACGGCTTCATCCCGGGGAGCGGCCACAGGCCGCGTCTCGAAGGATGGGAGCCCGCGCACCGTACCGTCACCCGACCAAACCGAACCTAGAGGGGAAACGACCACATGAAACTGGGCACACTGAAGGAAGGCGGGCGCGACGGGACGCTTGTCGTCGTCTCGCGCAATCTCGAAACGGCGGTCAGGGCGACGGGCATCGCGCAGACGCTGCAGGCGGCGATCGACGACTGGTCGACGGTCGCCCCGGCCTTGCAGGAGCTGTCGGACGCGCTCAATGCCGGCACGGCGGCCGATGCCTTTCCCTTCGACCCCGACGCGATGGCATCGCCCCTGCCGCGTGCCTACCAGTGGGTGGACGGCAGCGCCTATCTTAGCCATGCGGAGCGGGTGCGCCGGTCGCGCGGCGCGGAACTGCCGGAATCGGCCTATACCGACCCCCTTAGGTATCAGGGCGGGTCCGATCACTTCCTGCCGCCGACCGCCGACATCCCGGTGGCCGACGAGGCCTATGGGATCGACTTCGAGGGCGAGGTCGCGGCGATCATGGACGACATCCCGATGGGCGCTTCGCCGCAGGTCTGCGCCGACGCGATCCGCCTCCTGCTGATCGTCAACGACGTAAGCCTGCGCGGGCTGATCCCGGCGGAACTGGGCAAGGGCTTCGGGTTCCTGCACGGCAAGCCGCCGACCGCATTCGCGCCCGTCGCCGTGACACCCGACGAACTGGGCGATGCCTGGCGCGACGGGTCGATCCACCTGCCGCTCCTCTGCACCTTGAGGGGCGAGCCATTCGGCCACGCCAACGCCGGGGAAGACATCTATTTCACGCTCGCCGACCTCGCGGCCCACGCCGCCAAGACCCGTCCGCTGACGGCGGGCACAATCGTCGGCTCCGGCACAGTATCCAACCGCGACGAGACCGCCGGCTACGCCTGCATCGCCGAGATCCGGGCTGTCGAGACCGTCGCGCACGGCGAACCCAAGACCGGTTTCATGAAGTTTGGCGACCGGGTTCGCATCGAGATGACGGATGCGGACGGAAACTCGATCTTCGGCGCGATCGACCAAAAGGTTGTGAAGGGCTGAGCGGTCAGCGCTCCGCGGCGTGCGGCATCGTTCGATGCCGCTCCCGCGGGGGGCGCTGCGTCGGTCGGGCGCTGACGGTCCAGAGGAGCCAGCCAAGGGCGGCCATCAGCAGGACGAACATCAGCGGCGGCACGATATAACCCATCCAGGCGCCATTCCCAGGTGCCATGAAGGCGAAGGGCGTCGCGACGATCAGAAAGGCGAGGCCGCCGACCGTCAGGGCGATCCACAGCCAGAACAGCCACCGGCGGTGCGGGCCGGTTGCCTCGCGGACGGTAGGTCTGTCCATCTTCAGTCTCCTGTATCTATGATCACGGGCCGGAACGTCTTCAAGGGCGCCTCCGGCACAAAGACAACGCGTGGATGGGCCGATCGATCCGGGACGGAGAGGCCGGCATCCGCCAAGGTCAGGAGGGAGGGGGAGCAGACAGTGCTGCGTCTTGTGCAGGCATTCGGGGTCTTCGCGATCGCCGTCTTGTTCACCCTGGTGGCGGTCGGCAACGTCGTCGATCCCGGCACGAACCTGGAATTTGTCCGGCACGTCCTGTCGATGGACACGACCTTCAAGCGCCCGGGGCTGATGGGACGCGCCCTCACGACCGACTGGATGCACCAGGCCGTCTTTGTCGCGATTGTCGTGTGGGAGGGTCTGGTGGGCATACTGGCCTGGCTCGGCCTTGCCCTGATGCTGCTGCGGACGCGGTCGGACATGGAACGCTACGACCGTGCCAAGCGCCCAGCGGTCCTGGCCTGCCTTGCCGGCTTCCTCCTCTACTTCGTCGGTTTCATGCTCATCGCGGGCGAATGGTTTGCCATGTGGCAGTCGAAGGAGTGGAACAGCATCCAGGCCGCCTTCCGGTATGCGGTCATGAACGGACTGGTGCTGGTCCTGCTCCTGATGCGGGAGCCACGGGGAGACTGAACGTTCTCCACCCCTCGGCTTGACAGCTTCCGCGCCGCCGGGGACAGTCGGCGCCCGCGCCCGCAAGAACGATCGTCCGGAGGACACGCCCAATGCCCCTCAAGCTCTACGGATATTTCCGCTCCTCCGCGTCCTACCGGGTGCGCATCGCGCTGAACCTCAAGGGCCTGGATTATGAGTTCACCTCGATCCACCTCCGCAAGGGCGACCAGTTCGGCAAGGAATACGTCAAGCTGAACCCGCAGGAGCAGGTGCCGACCCTGATCACGGAACAGGGCGAGACGCTGGTCCAGTCGCCGGCGATCCTGGAGTGGCTGGACGAGCAGTATCCCTGGCCGTCGCTGATCCCCGAGGACCCGTCGGACCGGGCACGGGTCCGGGCGCTTGCCGCCATCGTCGGCTGTGACATTCACCCGATCGACAATCTCCGGGTCCTGAAATACGTGACCGGCGAACTCGGTGCTGACGACCAGAAGCTTGCCGCCTGGTTCAACCACTGGATCGAACTGGGCTTCAACGGTTATGAGACAATGCTGGCGGAGGATGGCCGGACCGGGGACTTCAGCCACGGGGACGCGCCGTCGATGGCCGACGTCTATCTCGTGCCCCAGGTCTTCAATTCGAAGCGCTTCGGCCTGACGCTCGACGCCTGGCCCAACATCGCCCGCGTCTACGAAAATTGCGAAAAGCTCGACGCCTTCATCGCCGCTCACCCCAAGAACCAGCCGGACTGGGAAGAGTAGGGCGGTAGACCCAGGTCTGCGCTGCTTCCCCGACCCCTCCCGTCGTGGGCCGACGCGTCATAGCGGCAGCACCAGCGAGAAACGCGTTTCCTCCTCGGTCGACGTCGCTTCGATTGTGCCGTCGTGGGCCTGCGCGATTTCTGAGGCGATGTAGAGGCCGAGCCCGAGCCCGTTCTGGCTGTTTCGGACCTCGCCCCTGAAGAAGGGCTGGAACAACTTCTCCATCGCGGCGTCCGGGATCGGCTCGCCTTCGTTGACGACGCAGATCCGCAATTCGCCGTCGTGCGTGCGCGCCTGGACCCGGACCGGCTTCGTCGGCTCGCCATGCGTGACGGCATTTGAGAGAAGGTTGGACAGGACCTGCGAGATCCTCGGGACGTCGCAGGTCACCGGCTGTGTGATGTCGATCGCGGTCTCGATCTGCGCGTCCGGCGAGATGAGCCGGATCTCGTCGACCACATGCTCGAGTTCCTCCTTCAGGCGCGAGGTCTCCGCCAGTTCTAGATCGATGCCGCCGCCCAGCCGGACCCGAGCGAGGTCCATGAGATTGTCGATCAGCTCGGCCATCCGCGCGACGCTGCCCTGCATCTGCCGGATGATGTCGATCGATGCGTCATCGTCGACGCGGCGCAGCAGAAGGCGCACGCCGGAGTTGATGGCGCTCAGGGGGTTGCGCAGATCGTGGCCCAGGACGGCCAGGAACTGGTCGCGCAGTTCCGCCTCGGCCCGTTGGCGCTCGATCGTCTCGACCCGCTCTTTCTCGTCGGTGACATCGCGGATCGTGCAGAAGATCCTCTCGTCGACCGGAATCGCCACCCAGGAGAACCAGCGGTAATCGCCCTCGTTCGTGCGATAGCGGTTCTCGAAGCGAAGAACCGGCTTCCCGCTCTTGACGACCTCGAAGGCGTCCATGGACCGGTCAACGTCGTCTGGATGCAGATAGTCGAGATAGGCGGTGCCGACCATCTCGTCGTCCCTCCATCCCAATGACTTTTCCCAGGCTGGATTCACCGCATAGAAACGGCCCTCCCGGTCAAGGATGCACATCATGTCCGGTGTCATCCGCCAGGTCAGACTGGGGCCGCGGCCTTCTTCGAGCATATTTTGTCCGTTGCAGGAAAAGCAGTCTGGCTACTGTACCTGTTTGACGCTCAACAACAATCTACGGCTTTTCCGGTCCGGAAAGGGTCGCGGTTTACGAGCGCGCGAAACGTGCAGCGTGGTCGTTGAACGTTCGACCGCGGTGAAAGTTCCCGCGCGCCGCCGCCGCGTGTCAGGGGATCTCGAGCGCGATTTCTCCGTCATGCAGGAAGACAGCCTTCGAGAAGAGCGACAGGTCCAACGGGTTCGGCAGCCGTATGTCCGCGAACCCGGGCATTTGCGCTGCCGATAGTTCGAACGACCGGTCGATCTGGGAGAGGGCGACGACGCAAATCCCGGTCTCGCGTGCGAAGGCGGCAAGCTGCGCGACCTGCTTGGCAAGCGGCGGTTTTCGCCGGCACTGGTCGAGGATCTGAAGGTAGTCGACGACGGCGAGGGACCCGGGCGGCGCGCCGCTGACCCGTTCCACGATATGTCCGGCCGAAATGTCGTCCGATGTATCGATCGTGAAGCCGTCGCCCACGGACGCCGGGTCGAGGCCGAGCGCGCGAAGCCGATCCGCCACGTCGCCCGGGTGATATTCGAGGGTGAAGAAGTGGCCGCCGCGTCCGCGGCGCGCCGCCTCGAGTGCGAGTTCGAGGCCAAGCAGTGTCTTGCCCTGACCCGGCCGGGCGCCAAGAAGCACCATGTCGCCCGGCGCAAGCCGGTCGAGAAGCCGCCGGGCCGGGCCTCCGTCCCGGGCTGCGGCAACCAGATGGCTCCAGCTACGGAAGCCTTCTCCGCGCGCGACGGCGTCGAGTGCGGCATGCAACGGCCGGCCGTCGTCGCGCGCCTGGCGTCGGGCCTCTTTCTTCAGTCGGTAGAGGGGAGCGGACAGTTTCATGGAGAACCTCCTCCGGCGAGCAGGTATCGCAGTCCCTCCTTCGTGCGGCGGCTCGTCGGCAGCGGTTTCCGAGGTTGTGGGCCCTGCAGGTCGACTGCTTCCCCAGGCGGAGGGGGGAGGCATGGGCCATGCCCGATGCGGTCCAGACTAGGGCTCCAACGCGTGGCGCGCAATTGCCCTGATCGCTTCGCCAGGGGTGTCTCCGCCTCCCGCTCGCGGCCACCCGGACATGCAGAAATCGCCGGACGCGGCCCCCTTCCCTTAGCCGCGCGCATGTGTATGATCCCGGCCCAATCGAAACCGGGGTACGGGCATGAAGATTACCGAGGCGCTGACCTTCGACGACGTTCTCCTGAAGCCCGCGCGCTCGGCCGTCCTGCCCGGCCAGACCGACACAAAGACCCGCGTCACCCGTTCGATCGAACTCAACATCCCGCTGCTCTCCGCCGCCATGGACACGGTGACGGAGGCGAACCTGGCCATCGCGATGGCGCAGGCGGGCGGCATCGGCGTCCTGCACAAGAACATGGATGTCGAGGCCCAGGCCGCGGAGGTCCGCAAGGTCAAGAAGTACGAAAGCGGCATGGTCGTGAACCCGGTCACGATCACCCCCGACAAGACCCTGGCCGACGCGCTTCACCTGATGTCGTCCCACAACATCTCCGGCATTCCGGTGGTGGAACGCGGCTCCGGCAAGCTGGCCGGGATCCTGACCAACCGCGACGTCCGATTCGCGACGGATCCCAAGCAGCCGGTCACCGAACTGATGACCAAGAAGGACCTGATCACGGTTCGCGAGGGCGTCGGGCGGGAGGAGGCCAAGCGGCTTCTGCATCAGCACCGGATCGAGAAGCTGCTGGTTGTCGACGACGACTATCGCTGCACCGGCCTCGTCACGGTCAAGGACATCGAAAAGGCGCAGCGGCATCCCAATGCCTCGAAGGACGAGAAGGGCCGCCTGCGGGTCGCCGCCGCGACCGGCCA
>CAYGKX010000256.1:6075-6324 GCA_964350225.1 uncultured Rhodospirillaceae bacterium
GCGTGGGCGAGGAAGGCATCCGCAGGGCGGAAGCGCTGTTCGACGCCCAGGTCGACATCCTCGTCGTCGACACGGCCCACGGCCATTCCGAGGGCGTGATGAACACGGTCGGTGCGATCCGCAAGCTGTCGAACTACAGCCAGGTGATCGCGGGCAACGTCGCGACCGCCGAAGGCGTTAAGGCCCTGATCGACGCCGGGGCGGACGCGGTCAAGGTCGGTATCGGCCCGGGCTCGATCTGCACCACCC
>CAYGKX010000257.1:0-3103 GCA_964350225.1 uncultured Rhodospirillaceae bacterium
ATCGTTGCCAAAGCGGCTTCAAAAGGGTCGCGCAGGCGGGCTCCTTGCCGCGATCGGCTATGCCGAGTTCGGGATCTTGCTGCTGACCAACCTCCTGCTGACCGGCTGGATGGACAGTGCAACGTTCGGCGACTACCACGTCGCGCTGTCCGTCATGTTGATGTCCGTCTCGCTGGTCCTCATGGGCACAGCGCAGGCCGCGAACCGGTTCATCCCGCCGTTGCGTCAGAAAGGGGACGAACCGGGCCTGAGGAACTATTTTGCCTGGAATCAGCGGCGGGTCGGCTGGATGTCCGCCCTTTTCGTCGGCGGCTCCGCGGTCCTCCTGGCGGCAATCCTGCTCGACCAGGGCCGCCCGACGGACCCGGGCCGCGATCCCCATCTGGCACTGTACGGATTGTTTCTGGTGCCGCTGGTTGCCGTTGGTGTCCTCGTCAGCAGCTATTTCGCGGCATTGGGCCACCCATTTGCCTCGGTTCTGACCCGGGCCCTGTCTTCCAATATCGCGATCCTCGTATTCTTTTCGATGGCCGTCTTCCTGCTTGGCCTGTCCGCGAGCGATGCGCCCGTCATCCTTGGCGTCTGCGCAAGCGCGTTCGTCACGACCCTGGTTGTCCAGACAGCGATGTTCCGCAGGATGGAGGCGGGCGCCTTCCAGACCTTTCTGGCCGGCTTCGGACGGCGTCCAGCCGCCCTCGACCCGGAATGGCGTCCGACGGCGGCATGGATGGTCGTTACCGCCATCTGCGCGGGCATGCTCTGGCACATCGACATTCTGATCGTCGAATTCTGCGCGTCGGACGAGGCCTCGACCGGATATTACGCCGCCATTCTCTTCATCAGCCGGCTTCTGTTCTACTCGCCCAACTATGTCGTGACGATGGTGCGGCCGCGTATCTCCGAGGCGGTCGCGGATCCAAGCCGGATGCCGGAATTGCAGCGGGTACTCGACGGCGCCAATCTGATCATCTTCCTGACCTCTGCCGTCGTTTATGCCGGCATCCTGATTTTCGGCTACCGGATACTCTCGGCATTCGGCGAGGAATACACGGCCGCGTTTCCCGGGATGGTCTTGTTCGCAACGGGAGCCTTCGTTAACGGAATCACCTTGCCGGCGCGCAATCTCGTCAACCTTTCCGGCGGCCAGTCGATCTTCAGCAGGGTCCAGGTCTTCGCGCTGATGGCCCTGGTCGCCGCAGGAATTCCGGCCACCCTGATCTGGAACATTGAGGGCGCGGCGGCGGTTAGCGGCTTCATTCTCGCGGGTCAGCACATCGTCCTTTATGTCTTCGCCCGCCGGCGCCTTCCTCAGATCCGTCCGCTGTCAATCGTCTAGGACGTGCCATCCAATCGATAACTGCATATGCGCGTGTGTTCGGCGTTATCCTTCCCGTACCGGCATCAACCGATCTCAGATATCAAACAGGGAATGGCGGAACGTTATGACGCGCTTGCTTGGCATTTCGCCGGCACGGCGGTTGGCGTCGCTGCGGGGGCGTTGGCAGAGGATTGGGCCCAGTCGACATGGGCTTCCACGACGAGATCGGGACAGCGGACCGCACCACGCCGCAATAGGTCCTTCCTGCTTCGAAGCTTGTGAAGGCCGGCAAGACCTGGGGCCCCGGCTTCGCGGTCGATTTTATCACCCGGCCTTTCTGTATCCGGGGCAGCCGAAGCCGGTTGCTCCCGGTCGGAATATCGATATTTTCCTCGAAAGTCCGCGCCGGCGTTGGCAAGCGGGCGCGACCGATAAGGGGGACAAATGGCAATACCGACACGCCGCGTGGTGACCGGACACGATGAGGACGGCAAGGCGATCGTCGTGTCCGACGAGGAGGCGACCATGATCCTGGAGCGGCCGAGCCGTCCTGGCGTCGCGCTGACGAACCTGTGGCAGATGCCGAAAGTGCCGACGGAGATGAACGGGCCCGAAGAATCGCTGGAGGGCGAGTTCGTGCTGCATCCGCCCAAGGGCGGGACCATCTTCCGCATTGTCGAGTTCTGGCCGGAGGACCCGGAGCAACTCGCGAAGATCGACGGGAAAGAGGCGTTTGCCGCCATGGGCGCATCGCACAATGTCGTGGAAGGCGCGCGTCATCCCTACATGCACCGGACAGACACCGTCGACTACGCCGTCGTCATCGAGGGCGAGATCGACATGCTGCTGGACGACAGCGAGGTTCATCTAAAGGCCGGCGACACGGTGGTGCAGCGCGGCACCAATCACGCCTGGTCCAACCGGGGCGACACGGTCTGCCGCATCGCCTTCATCCTTGTCGACGCGGAATAGGGGAGCGGACGAATGAGACTGGTGAATATCGACATCGACGGTCGGGAGCGACTGGCGGTTCAGGAGGGGGACACGGTCATCGACTACGCGGCCGAGCGCGGCGACCTGCCTTCCGATCTCCTCTCTGTGATCCTCGGCGGGGACGAAGCGCTGGACGCGATCCATCGGGCGGTTGCGGCGGCGCCCGCATCGGCCCGTATGCCCGCCGATCGGGTCAGCTATCTGCCGCCAATCACCAATCCGCCGAAGATCCTCTGCCTCGGGCTCAACTATGTCGACCACGCGGCTGAAGGCGGGTTCCAGGTGCCGGACTACCCGACGATCTTCATGCGCGGGCGGACCTCCCTGGTTGGCCACGGCCATCCGATCGTGCGGCCGCGCGTTTCGGAACAGCTCGACTACGAGGCGGAGATGGTGGCTGTCATCGGCAAGCGGGGACGCCATGTCCCGAAGGAGGATGCGTTGTCGATCGTCGCCGGTTATTCGGTCTTCAACGATGCCTCGATCCGGGATTATCAGCGGCGCACGCCGCAATGGACGATGGGGAAGAATTTCGACGGGACAGGCGGCTTCGGCCCGGCCTTCGTGACGGCCGACGAGGTGCCGGCGGGCGGCAAGGGGCTGTCGATCCAGTGCCGGCTGAACGGGCAGGTCGTCCAGAACGCCAACACCTCCGACATGGTCTTCGACGTCGAGACCACGATCTCGCTGATCACCGAAGGCATGACCCTGGAGCCCGGCGACGTCCTGGTCATGGGCACGCCGTCCGGCGTCGGCCATGCCCGCAAACCGCCGCTTTGGATGAAGGCGGGC
>CAYGKX010000257.1:3113-4061 GCA_964350225.1 uncultured Rhodospirillaceae bacterium
GATGTCTGCGAGGTCGAGATCGAGGGCATTGGACTGCTCGTCAATCCCATTGTCGACGAGGCGGCCAGCTGAGGCCGACACTCCTTCTTCCCAACATCCCGGAACCAGACCCGATATGAGCCACAATCTCTACGCCCTGTTCGTCGACCGCATGCCGTCCGATACCGCGCAACCGGTTATCGAAACGGAAGACGGAACGACGATCCCCTATGCCGATCTGCCGGTACGCACCGCGGCGATCGCGGGCGCCCTGGCAGGGATGGGCGTGGGACGAGGGGACCGGGTGGCGGTACAGGTGCCGAAGTCGGCCGAGGCGCTGTTCCTCTACCTTGCCTGCCTGCGCATGGGGGCAATCTTCCTGCCGCTGAACACGGCCTATCCTCCGGCCGAGGTGGCCTATTTCCTGGGCGATGCCGAGCCAACCGTTTTGGTCTGCGCGCCGGAGTCGCTGGCGGCACTGACGCCGGTCGCCGAGAAGGCCGGCGTTGCCCACGTGGTTACCCTGGGGTCCGACGGGGCGGGCAGCCTGACCGGTGCAGCGGCGGAGGCGACCCCCTACGAGGGGATCGCGGAGGTCGGGGCGGACGAGATCGCGGCGATCCTGTACACGTCCGGCACGACCGGCCGGTCCAAGGGCGCGATGCTGAGCCACGAAAATCTGGCATCGAATGCACTGACCCTGCATGAGGCCTGGGGCTGGGTGCCCGGCGACGTTCTGCTGCATACCCTGCCGATCTTCCACGTCCATGGCCTCTTCGTGGCGTCCCATTGCGCGCTCCTGAACGGTTCGACGATGCTGTTCCAGTCGCGTTTCGACCCGGACGCCGTCGTCCGTCTCCTGCCGCGGGCGACCGTCTTCATGGGTGTGCCGACCTATTATGTCCGGCTGCTCGGCCATGACGGGTTCACACGCGACGTCGCGGGCAATATGCGGCTCTTCGTCTCCGG
>CAYGKX010000257.1:4071-6275 GCA_964350225.1 uncultured Rhodospirillaceae bacterium
CGCCGGAGGCATGGGCGCGTACTCTAATCTCGGCTGACGAGAATGCGGTCTTCCTCCTGCTGAAACACTGGAAGACCGGCAACCATGCCACGCTCGAAGTGGCAGCAGTCGGGCTCATTGCCTGCTTCTTCCAGGAATTCCGCGAACGGACCGGCCACACCATTCTCGAACGCTACGGCAGGACCGAGGCCGGGATGATCTGTTCGAACCCGTATGAGGGAGACCGGATCCCTGGCAAGGTCGGCCCGCCGCTGTCCGGCATCCGCGTCCGGATCGCGGACGAGGAGGGCACGGTTCTCGAGGGGCCCGGCGAGATCGGCGTTCTGGAGATCACCGGCCCCAATGTATTCAAGGGCTATTGGCGGATGCCGGAGAAGACGGCTTCGGAATTCCGGTCCGATGGCTGGTTCGTCACCGGCGACATGGCGACGATCGACGATGCCGGCTACGTCTCCATCGTCGGGCGGTCCAAGGACCTCATCATCTCCGGCGGGCTCAACGTCTATCCGAAGGAAGTGGAGAGCCATATCGACGAACTCGACGGCGTGGTCGAATCCGCGGTCATCGGTGTGCCGCATCCGGACTTCGGCGAGGCGGTCATGGCGGTCGTCGTCGGGAAGACGGACGAGGCGGGCGTGATCGCGGCGCTCAAGGACCAGCTGGCGAGTTTCAAGCTGCCAAAGCGGGTTTTTGTCGTCGACGAGCTGCCGCGCAACACGATGGGCAAGGTTCAGAAGAACCTTCTGCGCGACACATACAAGGATATCTATGGCAGCTAGGGAACCGGGCGCACCCTAGAACTCGTCTGTTCTAGTATCTGTTCCAGTTGCGCCGGCGCTGATATCGACGCCACGCCCGCTGCTGTTGTCGCTGCCAGCGGCGAACATTGCGGTTTTGCCAGGCACGCCGGTTGGGAGCAACATATCGTCCCCGATACTGCCCATGCCGGTTCCAGCGCGGAGGCGCGTACACGCGTGCCGGCGGGACGCGGTAGCGCCAGATGTTTTGCCAGTAATAGCGCGGGTAGTAGCGCTGAAAGGCGTAGGGGACGGTCGGCGGCGCCGGCACCCAGCGTTCGGTTGTGGGCGGGTCGTAGGCCTCCGGCACGTGATGGTCGTCGCCGCGGTCCATCCCTTCGCCGCGATAGACATCGTCGCCCGGATCCATCTCGTCCGCCCGGTTGAGCGCCTGGGCTCGGCGGCGCGTCTCGACCTCGCGCCGTTCCGCTTCCTGCTGCCGCCGGACGGCTTCCGCCCGGGCGCGGCGCTCAGCCTCGCGCTTGCGGCGCAGCCGTTCCTGCCGGGCAATTTCCTCGGATTTCGTGTCGGCCGGTTTGGGTTTGGCTTTTATGGCCGGCGGTTTGGGGTCTGCCTTGGCGGTGGCCTTCGGCGCGGACGGCTTGTCGCCGGGCGGGGGCGTCGAGCCTTTCTTCGTCCTGGCCGGATCGCCGTCCTTGGGAGGCGCCCGCTTTGCGTCGTCGCGCTTGGCCTCGCCCGGTCCGCGCGGATCGGGGCCGATCGGGCCGAAGTCCTCTTCCTTGCGCGGCGCCGGCGGTTTGCCGGCCTGCGCGCCGCCTGGCGATTTCGAGGCAGTCGGAGTGGTCGGTTTGATGGAGGCGACGGTGGTCGGGCTCTTGCCGGCAAGGATCGCTTCGGCCCGGGTGACTTCCGCCTTGTTCATCTTCCATTTCGAGATGAGCATGTGCTTGAAGAGACCGGCCTCGACATGGCCGTTCTTCGCCGCGCGGGCATACCAGACATAGGACTGGACCAGGTCCTTCTTGACGCCCTGGCCGAGTTGGTACTGCCGCCCGAGCAGGTACTGGGCCCGCTTGTCGCCCTTCCTGGCCAGCGGCAGCAGAAGCCGCTGGGACTTGGTGAACTGACCCAGAAGGTAGGCCGTTTCGGCACTGCTGTAACGGTCGGCCACGGCCGGGCTCGCCGACAGGGCCAGCGCGATGGCAGCTCCCAGAAACCTTTTCATCATCCCCACGCCTTGATGATCGGCGCCCTCTCTTCCCAGTAGTTTCTATACGCGTTGCCGCGCGTCTCGATCCCCCGCATGGCCGCGGGAAATCCCGCATTGACGACCCCTTGGCGGCGGACACAGAGTACGGGCGGCCAATCCTGGCTGCCTGTTGCCGACCATCCGGGGGACCTTCCGAACATGCTGACCTTGTATTCCGCGCCGACGTCCAACGGCCT
>CAYGKX010000258.1:0-1192 GCA_964350225.1 uncultured Rhodospirillaceae bacterium
TCCGAGGCCGCGAGGGTGCCCAGCGAGGGGACGGCGCGGGCGTCGGCGGCCTCGGCCGCCTCGGCAACGATCCCGATGAGAAGGACGATCCCGAGGAGTGTGAGCCAGCGGGCGGCGCCCACGCTCAGCCCTCCTTCGCGGCGAAGGCGGCGAGCTGCTCGGGCGTGGCCGGCGTCTGGTAGCGCGACTTCCAGTCGGCGTAGGGCATCCCGTAGACCTGCTCCCGGGCCTCGTCGAGGCTGAGCTCCAGCCCCCGCTCCTCGGCCGCGGCGCGCAGCCACTTGGACAGGCAGTTGCGGCAGAAGCCCGACAGGTTCATCAGGTCGATGTTCTGGACGTCCGTGCGCTCGCGCAGGTGGGCGACGAGGGTGCGGAAGGCGGCCGCTTCCAGCTCCGTCTGCGTCTCGGGCGAAAGGTCGGGTTTCTCGGTCATCGCTGTCACTCCCGTTTCGGGTTTCATGCTGTCACGTGTCGGTAATCTTGGCTCGCACACCCGGCTTCGCAAGCGGTGCGACCGCGCCCAACAGGTCGGCCGGGCCCTACAGCCCCGCCACCGTCTCCTCGATCAGGTCGTCGACCACGGCCATGAGTGCGGCCTGCTTGTCCTTGCCCTCGGCCAGCGAGCGGCCATAGACCTGAAGCTGGCGATGCGCGCTCGTCCCGCGCGACAGGATGGTCCGGGCATGCTCGACCTCGGCCACGCAATCGAAGCGTTCCGCCTCCTCGCGGACCAGTTCGAGGATTTCCTCGAGAAGCTCGGCATAGGGAACGATGCGGCCGAGCCCGAAGTCGACCAGCCCCTCGTCGATGCCGTAGCGCTGCGCCCGCCAGCGGTTCTCCGCCACCAGCATCGGGCGGTAGCGGCGCCAGCGCTGGTTGTTGCGCCGCAGCCGGAACAACATGGCGAGAAGGCACTTGTAGATCGCGGCGATGCACAGGGTGTCGTCGAGCCGCGTCGGCAGGTCCGAAATGCGCACCTCCAGGGTCGGGAACCGGGCGCTCGGACGGACGTCCCACCACAGCTTGCTTGCATCCTCGATCAGCCCGGCGGACACCAGCATTTCCACGTGGCGTTGATACTCGCCGAAGCTATCGAAGACTTCCGGCAGGCCCGTCCGCGGCAATTCGTCGAAGACGGCGATTCGGTATGACTTCAATCCGGTATCCTCGCCCTGCCAGAAAGGGGAGGAGG
>CAYGKX010000258.1:1202-6274 GCA_964350225.1 uncultured Rhodospirillaceae bacterium
TGCGGCAGGAAATAGGCGACCTGTGACATCAGGTCGATGCGCATGTCCGGATCGTCGATGCCGACATGGACGTGCATCCCGCAGATCAGGAGGCGCCGGGCCAGCGCCTGCAGGTCGCGCGCCAGGATGTTGTAGCGGTCCTTGTTGGTATGGGTCTGCCGTCCCCAGTTTGCGAAGGGGTGGGTGGAGGCGGCGACAATGGCAAGGCCGTATTTCTCCGCGACGCCCGCGACCGTGGACCGAAGCCGGGTCAGTTCCTCTCGCGCGGCACCGATCGACGGACAGACCCGCGTCCCGATCTCAATCTGGGAGTTCATGAACTCCGGGACGACCTGGCCTTCCAGAAGTTTCTCCAGTTCGCCCATCATGGCCTCCGGCCGCTCGGCCACGAGATCGCGGCTTTGGCGGTCGACGAGGAGATATTCCTCCTCGATGCCGATGGTGAAGGGGGGCTCGGCGTGGGTCATGTCCGGTCCTCTTCGTCCGCGGGCAGGTGCGAGAGGGCGTGCGCCAGCGCGTCGCCCACGATCCGGGTCCATTCGTCCGTCCCGTCCGGCGTGTCGATAAGGTCCTGCCGGACTTCGATCAGCAGATGGGGCAGGCCGCCCGCCTCGCCGTGATGGGCGACGGTGTGGCCGTAGTTCTCGCGCGCCGAATAGGGTTCGTTGTCGCCGATTTCGACGCCGGGACTGCGGCGCAGCGCGGCCATGAAGGGTTCGGCCAGCCGCCCGTCCCGGTTCCACAGCACGCCGACATGCCAGGGCCGGTGGAAACCGCCGAAGACCGGCGTGAAGGAGTGCACGGAGACGATGGCAGGCGGTTGCCCTTGTGTCCGCTTCCGGTCGATGCGCTCGGCGATGGCAGCATGATAGGGCTCGAAGAGGGCGGTCGCGCGGGCCCGGGCGGCCTCGGGCGACAGACCGATATTGGCCGGGATTTCGACGTCGTCGCTGACCTCCGGGATCGAGGTCGGGTCGTCGAGCGCGCGATTACAGTCGATCACGAGGCGCGAATAGCCGGACAGGACGAGCGGCGCGTCGAAACGGGCGGACAGGTGCCGGGCAAGCGGGGCGGCGCCGATATCGAGGGCGACATGCCGCGCGAAGACCTCCGGGGCCAATCCGAGGTTGCCCAGCGCGCGCGGCACGCGGGCGCTTGCATGATCGCAGGTCAGAACGAGCGCCGCGCGGCCGTCCGGGTTGACGATCTCGACGACGGGCGGTTCGTCGGGCGCGACCAGTGGTGGCGCTTCTGCCCTTGTTGCCAGGCTTCTGCTCATGCTGCCAGTATGATCGGTAAAGGGAGCCGGCGCGAGGGCTCGGCGGAAGCGCGATGGATAGCCCAAGCCGGGGACGTCCTCAAGCCATGGGGGCGCCGCCCGTCGTGTGGTTCCACTCGGCGCGCGGTCCCGCCCCTCGGGCGGTCGGGAAAGGACCTGGGCCGGCGAGGAAATCGAGGCGCCGATGGACCGTCACACCTTCTTCTGTATCGATGCGCATACCTGCGGCAATCCGGTTCGCGTCGTCGCCGGCGGCGCGCCGCCGCTTCCGGCGGAGAGCGCGTCCGACCGGCGCCAGAAATTCATCGCGGACTATGACTGGATCCGCACCGGGTTGATGTTCGAGCCGCGCGGCCACGACCTGATGTCGGGCTCGATCCTCTATCCGTCCACCCGGCCCGACTGCGACACGGGCATCGTCTACATCGAGACCAGCGGCTGCCTGCCGATGTGTGGGCACGGGACGATCGGCACAGTGACGGTCGCGATCGAACGGGGTCTGGTGACCCCGGCGATTCCGGGCCGGCTTACCCTCGATGCGCCGGCCGGCCGTGTCGTCGCCGATTACCGTCTGGACGACCGGGGGCATGTGGAGGCCGTGCGCATCACCAATGTCCCCTCCTTCCTCGCCGAGGAGGGGGTGGTCGTCGAGGTGCCGGAGCTGGGTTCCCTTACCGTCGACATCGCCTATGGCGGCAACTTCTACGCCATTGTCGACCCGCAGGAGAATTTCCGCGACCTGGCGGACCTGGGGGCGGGGACGATCGTCCGGCTGAGCCCGCTTCTGCGCCGGGCGGTGAACGCGGCGGTGGAGGTCGTCCACCCGGAGGACCCGACCATCCGGGGCGTCTCCCACATTCTGTGGACCGGCGCGCCGACCGTCGCGGGCGCCGATGCGCGCAATGCGGTCTTCTACGGCGACAAGGCGATCGACCGGTCGCCCTGCGGCACCGGAACCTCGGCCCGGATGGCGCAGCTCGCCGCCAGGGGTGAACTGACCGTCGGCGACGACTTCGTCCATGAAAGCATCATCGGCAGCCTCTTCCGGGGCCGGGTCGAGGCGGCGGCGGAGGTCGCCGGCCGCCCGGCGATCGTGCCGTCCGTGGAAGGCTGGGCGTGCATCACCGGCTTCAATACGATCTTCATCGACGCGCGCGATCCCTACGCCCACGGTTTCCAGGTCGTGTAACGCGGGTCATCGGCCCGCTTGCCGCATCTATTGCGGATGATAGACTTCCGCCGGAAACAAGCGGTCGCCGGTCTGCAAGCTATTGCCGGGGACGGCGACAGTGACGCACGTCAAGATGGGGCTGCGTCGAGAAGAAACGGCCGTTGCCTGATCAGGTGCGGTCAGGGTCATCAAAGGGAGGAACGCATGAAGAAGATAGTGTTGCTGGGCGCAGGCATTGCGGCGCTGGGTACCCTGGGCGGCGGCGCGACGGGCGCCGCGGCGGCGGAGGTCAAGCTCAAGGCCGCGAGTTTCCTGCCGGGCCGCGCGACGGTTGCGAAACCGTTCGTTCGCTGGGTGGGCGAGGTCAACAAGCGCTGCGCCGGCAAGGTCAACATCTCGGTCGTCGGGCCGGCGGCCATCGGGTCCCTGCAGCAATGGAACGCGCTGAAGACCGGCGTCGTCGACATGCACTACGGGCCGGCCAACTATTTCCGCGGCACGATGCCGGAAGCGGCGGTGACGGACCTTGCCCAGAACAGCCTGGTCCAGCAGCGCAAGAATGGCGTGATGAAAATCCTCAACGAGATTTTCGCCAAGAAGATGAATGCGCGGATGCTCACCTATCTGACCAACGGTCTGCGCTTCTATCTGTTTACCCGCAAGGCCGGGAAGGATGGCCGGTTCGACGGCATGCGTCTGCGCTCCGTCCCGATCTATGACGCGTTTTTCCGAAGCCTGGGCGCGACGCCGATCCGTATGGCGCCGCCCGCCGTCTTCACGGGACTCGAACGCGGCACGGTCGACGGCTATGGCTGGCCGAACTGGGGCGTCGCGGATTTCGGCTGGCAGAAATATACCAAGTTCCAGTATGGCCCCGGCTTCCTCAACGCGGGCGTCCAGGTCCTGATCAATCTGGACAAGTGGAAGAGCCTGGAGGAGGACCAGCGCAAGTGTCTGCACGACATGGCCCTCTGGTTCGAGAGCGAGTGGCCGAAATGGCGCGAGCAAACGGAGAAGGAACAGCAGGCGATCCTGACCAAGGCCGGCGTCAAATATGTCGACCTGGGGCCGGAATTCCCCAAGAAGGCGGCCGACCTCTACTGGGCCGCCATCGCCAAGGCGAACCCGGAATTCGCCAAGAAGATGCGCCCGCTTCTGTCGAAGTAGGCGGCACTGCACGGAGGCAAGACGCGGGGTCCTTCGGGCCCCGCGTTTTCTTTTGCGCGGGTGGAGTGGGGCCCTTCATCGCATCCTTCGAGACGGGCGCTGACGCGCCCTCCTCAGGATGAAGCTGTGGGTTTGATGGAATATGGCTCCCTTCATCCTGAGGAGCGGCCACAGGCCGCGTCTCGAAGGATGGGATGACGCACTCCAACCCAGACGGCAGCCTACTCCGCCGCGACCGCCGGCCTGCTTTCCATCGCCGCGCGGATCAGCATCTCGATCCTGGCGCGCTCCTCGCCGGCGAGGGGCAGGCGCGGGCGGCGGACGTGCTCGGAGCCCAGGCCGGTCATCGCATTGGCGAGCTTGATATACTGGACGAGCTTCGGAAGGGTATCGAGTGGGCGAGCTTGATGTACTGAACACGCTTGGGCAGCGTATCGAGATGGAGGAGCGGCATGAACCAGCGATACAGCTCCCGCGCCTCGACGTAGCGGCCCTCCCGGGCGAGGCGGAACAGCCGGACGCTCACCTCGGGGAAGGCGTTGACCAGCCCCGCGACCCAGCCGGTCGCGCCCAGCATGACGGCCTCCAGCACGATATCGTCGACACCGCAGAACAAGGTGTAGCGGTCGCCCGTCAGGTTCGCGAGATCGGTCAGCCGGCGGACGTCGTCGGAGGATTCCTTGATCGCGACCAGTGCCTCGACGTCGGCGAGGTCTGCGAACATCTCCGGCGTTACGTCGGTGCCGTAGCTCACCGGGTTGTTGTAGACCATGACCGGCAGTTCGCTCGCCGATCCGACGCCGCGGAAGTGGGCCAGCGTCTCCTCGGGTGCGGTCCTGTAGACCATGGGCGGCAGCAGCATGACGCCGTCAGCCCCGGCCCTCGCCACGTCGCGGATATAGGCGCTCGCCTCCCGCGCGCTGTACTCGGCACAGCCGGCGATCAGCGGCGCCCGTCCCGCGATCGCCTCGACGGACGCGGCAATGACCTGTCGTTTTTCGTCAGCCGACAGGGAGACGTTCTCGCCGAGGGTGCCGAGCATTACCAGCCCGTCGCAGCCGGCCGCGAGCATCGCGTCGACATGGCGCGCCGTCGCGTCGAGATCGAGGCTCTCGTCCGCGCGGAATTCCGTCATCAGCGCGGGATAGACGCCGGCCCAGTCGGCAGCTGTCATGATCGTCCTCCGTTTCGCGCGACGGTGCCGCAGGCATGCGGGCCGGTCAACCGATGTATGTTCACGCGTCGCCGGGCTTTCGGCTCGCGCACCGCTGGCTTATAGATCGCCACCATGACGACAGTAGCGCGGCGCGTCTTGTGGCTGGGGGTCGCCGGGTGGTTCCTGGCCGCGCTGTCGTTCTTCTATGCATGGATTCTGCGCGTCTCGCCGAGCGTGATGATCGACGACCTGATGCGGGATTTCAGCATCAGCGCGGCGGTCCTCGGCAATCTCTCCGC
>CAYGKX010000259.1:0-6260 GCA_964350225.1 uncultured Rhodospirillaceae bacterium
CGCCATCCATATCGAGAATGGCCGAGCAACCTACCGGAACCGCTACGTCCACACGGCCGATTTCGACGAGGAGACCGCGGCCGGGCACGCCCTTTACGCCGGGATCATGCAGCCCGGCAACAAGAAGCGTCCGCAGAAGCCGTTCAAGGACACGGCGAATACCGACGTCGTCTTCCACGCCGGTCACCTGCTGGCGATGTGGTATGTGGCGGGCACGCCCTACAAGGTGCATCCCATAACGCTTGAAACCCTGGGCCCGGACGATTTCGGCGGCATGCTGCCGCGCAATGTCTCCGCCCATTCGAAGAACGACCCCCATACGGGGGAATTCGTCTTCTTCGACTACAGCCCGATGAAACCCTGGCTGACCTATGGCGTGGTCGGGCCCGACGACAAGCTGGCCCATTTCACCGAGGTCGAGATTCCCGGCCCGCGGCTGCCGCACGACATGGGCCTGACCGAGAATTATTCGATCCTGATGGATCTGCCGCTGTTCACGACGCCGGAAGGGCTGAAGGCCGGCAAGTGGCAAGTCGGTTTCTATCCGGAGATGCCAGCCCGTTTCGGCATCCTGCCGCGCCACGGCACGGGCGACCAGGTGCGCTGGTTCGAGGCGACGCCCTGCTACATCTATCACGTCGTCAATGCCTGGGAGGAGGGCGACGAGATCGTCATGGACGCCTTCCGCGTCGACGATCCCTGCCCGGATCTGGACAATCCCGAAGACGGCGATCTCGCCCGCATGATGGCCTATCTCAGGCTCAAGGCGCATCTCTACCGCTGGCGCTTCAACCTGAAGACCGGCGAGACGCGGGAAGAGAATATCGACGACCGGAACGCCGAGTTCCCGACCATCAACTGGAACTATCTCGGCCGGAAGTCCCGCTATTCCTACAACGTTTCGATCCCGCTGGTCCGCACACTGCTCTTCGACGGACTCGTCAAGTACGACCACGAAACGGGAGGGACCGACAGCTGGATGTTCGGGCCCGGCGTCTGGGGGTCGGAGGCCCCCTTTGCGCCACGTCACAACCCGACCGCTGAGGATGACGGCTATGTGGTCAGCTATATCCAGGACGAGATCAACGGCACGTCCGAGCTGGCCATTCTGGACGCCCAGAATATGAAGGATGGGCCCGTGGCGCGCGTTCAGTTGCCGCAGCGGGTGCCCAACGGGTTCCATGCCTGCTGGGTAACGGAAGCGGAGTTGGCTTCCGCCGGGTGCGTGTGATATGCCCGGCATAATACTTAGTTTTCTCAGCAACTTATACTAATATATCAGAGGCAATCTGCCATGAAAGATAGGCTCGACCCCCAAATGGCTGCGGCACTCGCCCGGCACGAGGCACTGGCACAGGCCCATCCCGCCAATGGCTCGATCGAGCTCGAAGCCATGCGGGCGCGGGCGCTGGATACCTGGATGCCGTTCAACGCCGATCCGCCGGAGCTGTTCGAGGTCGAAGACAGGAGGGTCGACGGACCCTATCGCGACGTGCCGATCCGCATCTATCGTCCCACCGAGGCCTCCAGGGGCGGCCCGGCGATCTTCTACGTCCATGGCGGCGGCTGGTTCAGCTGTTCGCTCGACACCCACGATTGGGCAATGCGCCGGCTCGCGCTCGACAGCGGCCTGACTGTCATCGGCGTCGACCCGGCCCCGGCGCCCGAGTTCAAGTTCCCCAAACCGGTCCTGGAACTGGCCGCCGTGTTCGGCCGGATTGCCGGTCAGCCGCAGGAGTATGGCATCGACCCCCAGAAGCTTGCCTTCGCCGGCTGCTCCTCGGGGGCGAACATGGCCCTCGGCGCCACGCTTATGCTGCATGTCAACTTCTTCCGGGCCGGCGCCCTTTTCTGCGGCATATTCGGCACCGGCAAGAACACGGCCTCCGCCCAGGCCTATGGAGACGGCCGGTTCGGTGTCTCCCGGGAGGAGATCGCCTGGTGTTTCAAGAACTATCTCGGCTCACCCGGTGACAAGTTCGACCCGCGTGCGACACCGGTTCGCGGCGACCTGGGGCGGCTGCCGCCAATGTTTCTCGCCGCCGCCGAACTGGACCCGCTGCGCGATGACACCCTCGACATCGCCGACCGTCTCGTCGAGAGCGGCGTCCGATGCGAAGCGCGCGTCTATACGGGGCTTGCCCACAACTTCATGATCTATGCCGGCGTCGTCGATGCCGTCAGGACCTGCATCTGGCACGGTGCCGGGCATATCCGGCGTCAATTCTTCGATGCCCGACCGAAGCTGGCGGCCGAGTTCCCGGAGGTGCCGAGCGATGCCGCCTGATCGTGTCTATGTTCTTGGCGGTCACCAGACCGACTTCAAGCGCAATTTCGGGCGGGAGGGCCTTGACCTCTACGACATGATGGCGGAAGCGGTGAACGGTGCCATGACATCGACGGGCATCGAGCCCGACGAGGTCGAGGTCGCCCATGTCGGCAACTTCGTCGGTGAGCTGTTTTGCGGTCAGGGCCAGCTGGGCGGCTTCTTCGCCGCGCTCCACCCGGAGTTCTCCGGCCTTCCCGCCGCGCGCCACGAAGCCGCCTGTGCGTCGGGTTCCATCGCGGCCCTGGCCGCCCGATCCGATATCCTGGCCGGCAACTACGACCTCGCCGCGGTCGTCGGCGTCGAGATGATGCGCCACACCACCTCCCAGGAAGCAGCCGACAACCTGGCCGCCGCCGCCTGGATCGGACGCGAAGGCCAGGAGGCGCAATGGATGTGGCCCTGGATGTTCGCGAAACTGGGCGACGAGTACGACCGGCGCTACGGCCTGAAGCACGAGCATCTTGGCGCGATCGCCGAGACCAATTTCGCCAACGCCCGAAGCAATCCGAACGCCCAGACGCGGGAATACCAGTTCGGCCCCGGCAGCTTTGGCGAGGATGACGACGCCAACCCGCCGGTCGAGGGCCGGATTCGCAAGACGGATTGCGGACAGATTACCGATGGCGGCGCCTGTGTCTTCCTGGCCTCCGAAAGCTATGCCCGCGGCTGGGCGGAGCGGCGCGGCATCGCGCTGAAGGACGTGCCCTATATCAAGGGCTGGGGCCATCGGACCGCGACAATGCGGCTGGAGGACAAGCTGACGGAGAGCCACAACAGCCCCTATGTCCTCCCCCATGTGCGCGGCACGATCACCGACGCCTTCGCCCGCGCGGAGATCGAGGGGCCGGAAGCGCTGGACGCAATCGAGACCCACGACTGCTTCACGACGACCGAATACATGGCGATCGACCATTTCGGCATCACCCCCCCGGGCAAGAGCTGGAAGGCGATCGAGGACGGGACCGTAACCCGGGAGGGCAACCTGCCGATCAACCCGTCGGGCGGGCTGATCGGGGCCGGCCACCCCGTTGGCTGTACCGGCGTGCGTATGCTGCTGGACAGCCACAAGCAGCTCACCGGAACGGCGGACGGATATCAGATCGATGGCGCGAGGACCGTGGCAACCCTCAACATCGGCGGCAGCGGGACGACGACGGTCAGTTTCGTCTTGTCACACGACGCCTGAGTGGAGGTCACGAACATGGATGCCTTTATCGTCGACGCCGTCCGCACGCCCCGAGGCAGGGGCCGCGAGGGTGGCGCGCTATCCGACGTCAAACCGATCGAGCTTCTGGCCCAGACCTTTCAGGCACTGGACGCCCGGACAGGGGCGTCGCAGATCGTCGAGGACATCGTCGTCGGCTGCGTGACGGCCACCGGCGAGCAGGGCGCAAATATCGCCAAGATCGGCGCACTCTACGCCGGCTGGCCGCCGATCTCGTCGGGCCTCTCGATCAACAGCTTCTGTGCCTCCGGCGTCGCTTCCTGCGCGCTGGCCGGCCAGAAAGTCGCCGTTGGCTCGGAACAGGTGGTCGTCGCCGGGGGCGTCGAAAGCATGTCCCGCGTACCGATGTTCGGCGACCAGGGCGCCTGGTTCGCCGACAAGGCCGTTGCCAAGGCGACGAAGTTCATGCCCGTCGGTATCGCCGCCGATCTTGTGGCGACAAAGGAGAATATCGACAGGGACTCGCTGGATGCCTTCGCGGTGGAATCGCACCGCCGGGCCGCGATCGCGCGGGACGAGGGCCGCTTCGACGACTCCCTTGTGCCGGTCATGAACGATGCGGGCGAAATCGTTCTTGTGATGGACGAGAATATCCGGCGGGACGCGACGATCGAGACGATCGGCGCCCTGCCGCCGGCGTTCGAGAAACTGGGGGAGAAGGGCTTCGACGCGCTGGCCGTGGAGACCTACCCCGAGATCGGGACGGTCCGGCATCTGCATACCGTCGCCAACGCCCCCGCGGCGGCCGACGGCGCCGCCGCCATTCTGGTCGCCAATGCCGCCGGGTTGAAGAACAACGGTCTGGAACCGCGCGCCCGGATCGTCGCGGCCGCGACTGCGGCGGCCTGCCCCGTGCTCAAGCTGACGGCGAGCAATTGGGCGGCGGAAAAGGTGCTGCACAAGGCCGGGCTCGGCGCCGACGAGATCGATATTTGGGAGATCAACGAGGGTTTCGCGGTCGTCCCGCTGCTGATGATGCGGCATTTCGGGCTCGATCCCGCGCGGGTCAACCCGAATGGCGGGTCCATCGCGCTGGGCCACGCGATGGGCGCGACGGGCGCGATGCTGGCCGGCATGGCCGTCGACGAACTGGAACGCAGCGGCGGGCGCTACGCCGCGGTCGTCGCCGGCGGTGGCGCCGGCCTGGCAGCCGCCCTGATCCTCGAGAGAGTGTAGGAATGGATCCCATACGCTTCGACGGCCGCGTCGCCCTGGTGACGGGGGGCGGCAAGGGACTGGGCCGTGCCTATGCCCATCTTCTGGCCGAACGCGGTGCAAAGGTCGTCGTCAACAACCGGAAGCGGGAGCCGGAGGGGACGCCCGGCTCCGCCGAGACCGTGGTCGAGGAAATCCGCGCCGCGGGCGGCGAGGCCATCGCCGACACCCATTCCGTTGAAAGCTGGGAGGCCGGTCAGGGCATGGTCGCGACCGCCCTCGACACCTGGGGTCGGCTGGACATCCTGATCAACAATGCCGGCATCGATCAGCATGCGGCGCTTCACAACACGCCGATCGAGGATTTCGAGCGCATCTTCGCCGTCAGCTTCTATGGCGGGCTCTATTCCACCAAGGCGGCGTTGCCGGTCATGCGGGAGGCCGGCTACGGCCGCATCCTGTTCACGACATCGTCGGCCGGGCTGTATGGCCAGCATGGCCTGAGCTCCTATTCCGCGGCCAAGGCCGGGATCATCGGCCTTATGCGTGCCGTTGCACAGGAAGGCGCCGGCAAGAACATTCTGGCCAACGCCCTTGCCCCCTATGCCCACACCCAGATGACCGAGGCTCATGCCCAGCATTTCCCGGACCGCCTGCTGGGCCCGGAACTGGTGGCCCCCATCGCGGCCTGGCTGGTGGCCGAAGGCTGTCCCGCTTCCGGCGAGATCTACGTCGCCGGCACCGGCCATTTCGGCCGCGCCCAGATGGTCGAGAACCACGGCGTGAAGCTGCCGCCGGACGGCCCCATCACGCCGGAAGATGTCGCTGCACGGTTCGAGGACATACGCGACATGAGCAAGACGACCACCTTCGCCGATGCCGTCGCGAGCTTCATGGCGACGACCGAGCGGGCCGGATAGGCGACCGCCATGTCCATCGGCATCGAGATCGCCCTCGTCCTGTCCCTGGCCTTCGTCGCCATCTTCGCCTGCATGATGGCGCTCTGGGCGCTGTCGATCCCGCTCAAGGACGTGTCCATCGTCGACGTTTTCTGGGGTCCCGGCTTCGCGGTCGCGGCCTGGGTGGTCCTGCCCGTCGCGGGCGGCGACCCGACGCGGAAATGGCTGATCGTCGCGCTGACGACGATCTGGGCGCTTCGGCTCGGCGGCTATCTCCTGGCACGCAAGTGGGGCGAGGGCGAGGATCCGCGCTATACCGCGCTGATCGACCATCTGGGGCCTGAGAATCGCATCTGGACGGGGCTCGTCCGGGTGTTCCTGACCCAGGGCGTCGTCATGTGGATCGTGGCGCTGCCGGTGATGCTGGGCCAGGTGTGGCGGGAACCGGCGGGCCTCGGCCCTCTGGCCTGGATCGGGGCCGCGCTCTGGCTGATCGGGTTCCTGTTCGAAAGCGTCGGCGACTGGCAGATGGCCCGGTTCCGTGCCGATCCGGCCAACAAGGGCAAGGTGATGGATCGGGGGCTGTGGCGCTACACCCGCCATCCGAACTATTTCGGCGATACCTGCGTGTGGGTCGGCCTGTGGCTGATTG
>CAYGKX010000260.1:0-809 GCA_964350225.1 uncultured Rhodospirillaceae bacterium
TCGACGCCGGTACGGCCCCGGGTCTTGACCGTTGCGCGGATCGACAGGGCGGGTGCCTCAGCTTCCGCCTCGATCTCGACGGAGACGGATGTCAGGGCAAGGGGATGGCAGAGCGGGATCAGATCCGGCGTCCGCTTGGCCCCCATGATGCCCGCCAGCTGTGCGACGGAGAGGACATCGCCCTTTTTCACCCCAGCGTCGAGGATCAGGCGTTGCGTTTCGGGGGCCATGACCACACGGCCCCGGGCGACGGCGACCCGTTCGGTCTCGTCCTTGGCACCGACATCGACCATGTGGGCACGGCCGCGGTCGTCGAAATGGGTGAGGTCGGACATCGTCTTGGAGAGCCTGAAGCCGGTTCGGCAGCAATTCGTTCAGTTCCGGGCGGTTATAGAGGGCAGGGGGCCTCGTGACAAACGAATGGGCACCCGTGCAAGCGTCGTCGGCGGGACGACGCGGGCCTGCGGGGTTCGGGCGGCTCTTGACCTTCCAGCGACTGGAAGGTCCATATGAGATCAAGCTTCCAGTAATTGGGAAGGTTGGTGCCGGAAGACGCTTTGAAACTGCAATGACGCCAACCGCTAGACGGACAAGAACAATGGAAACAAAAGCAGGACAATCGTCGGAAGGTCACGATGGCCCTTCCTGCCATCACGGCGCCGGTCACGCGGAAAGCCATCGATCGACGGCGCCCACGGCCGCCGGACCGGGTCAGTATACCTGTCCGATGCATCCGGAGATCGTCCGGGACGGGCCGGGTAACTGTCCGATTTGCGGCATGGCGCTGGAGCCCGTGGGCATCCCTGAGA
>CAYGKX010000260.1:819-1192 GCA_964350225.1 uncultured Rhodospirillaceae bacterium
TGACGGTCCCGATCCTGAACTCGTCTCGATGATCAGGCGTTTCTGGGGCGGTCTCGTCCTGACCATTCCGGTCTTCTTCCTGGCGATGTCCCAGCACCTGTTCGGCGCGGACCTGTCCGGCTTTCTGTCACCCCATCTGCAAGGTTGGATCGAGTTCGCACTGACGACCCCGGTCGTCCTGTGGGCCGGCTGGCCGTTCTTCGTCCGTGGTGCGCAGTCCTTCCGGACGGGGCACCTGAACATGTTCACCCTGATCGCCATCGGGACCGGCGTGGCCTATGTCTACAGCGTTGCGGCGATCCTCGTGCCGGACATCTTTCCGGTCGCGATGCGGGCGGCGGACGGCGAGGTCGGCCGCTATTTCGAAAGCGCG
>CAYGKX010000260.1:1312-6254 GCA_964350225.1 uncultured Rhodospirillaceae bacterium
CTGCGCGCCCGTTCCCAGACCGGCGCTGCGCTGCGTGCCCTGCTCGATCTTGCACCGGCGACGGCGCGGCGGATCGGCGCCGACGGCGATGAGGACGTGTCCCTCGACGAGGTGGCGAGCGGCGACCGGCTGCGTGTGCGGCCCGGGGAGAAGGTCCCCGTCGACGGTGTCATCCTGGAGGGCCGCAGCTCCATCGACGAATCGATGGTCACCGGCGAACCGGTGCCGGTCGAGAAAGGCGAGGGGGACCCTGTGACCGGCGGGACGCTCAACGGTCGGGGCGGCTTCGTCATGGAGGCGCAGAAGGTCGGCAGCGATACGCTGCTCTCCCGGATCGTCCAGATGGTCGCCGAAGCGCAGCGCAGCCGGGCGCCGATCCAGGGCGTCGCCGACAAGGTGGCCGGGTGGTTCGTGCCAACCGTGGTCGGCATCGCGGCGCTGGCCTTTCTCGCCTGGATGGTGTTCGGCCCGTCGCCCGCCCTCGGCTATGCGGTCGTCGCGGCGGTCAGCGTGCTGATCATCGCCTGTCCCTGCGCCCTGGGTCTCGCAACGCCGATGTCGATCATGGTCGGCACCGGCCGGGGCGCCCAGGCCGGTGTCCTGATCCGCAGCGCGGAGGCGCTGGAGCGGATGGAGAAGGTCGATACTCTCGTCTGCGACAAGACCGGCACGATCACCGAGGGCAAGCCCCGCCTGTCCGCCTCGATCCCCGCCGAAAGCGTGGACGCGGACGACCTCCTGGCGGTCGCCGCGGCGCTGGAGAGCCAGAGCGAGCATCCGCTGGCGCACGCCATCCTGGAAGCTGCAAAGGACGGGCAAATCGAGGTCCCTGCCGCGACGAACTTCGCCTCCGTCACCGGGCGGGGCATCGAAGGCACCGTGAACGGACGCGCGGCCATTCTGGGCAGCGAGAAATTCATGGCTGAGCGTGGCGTCGATCTCGGGCCGGTATCCTCCCGGGCGGCCGATTTGCGCGGGGAGGGGGCGACGGTCGTCTTCGTCGCGGCCGACGGCAAGCCGATGGGGGCGCTGGGGGTCGCGGACCCGATCAAGGAAGGCGCGCCGGCCGCGATCCGCGCGTTGCGCGAGATGGGCATCGAGGTCGTCATGCTGACCGGCGACAACAAGGCGACGGCGGAAGCGGTCGCCTCGCGGGTCGGCATCGAAACGGTCGTCGCCGAGGTCATGCCAGCCGACAAGGCCGATGCGGTCGCCAGCTATCAGGCGGCCGGCCGGGTCGTTGCCATGGCGGGCGACGGCGTCAACGACGCGCCGGCGCTCGCCCAGGCCGACGTCGGCATCGCCATGGGCACCGGCACGGACGTCGCGATCGAAAGCGCCGGGGTGACCCTGGTGAAGGGCGATCTCGCGGGCATCGTCCGGGCCCGCCGCCTCAGCCGCGCGACGATGAAGAACATCCGGCAGAACCTGTTCTTCGCCTTCATCTACAACGGTCTGGGCGTGCCGATCGCGGCGGGAATCCTCTATCCCTTCTTCGGCATTCTGCTGAGCCCGATGATCGCGGCGGCGGCGATGAGCCTGAGCTCCGTCTCCGTCATCGGCAATGCACTCCGTCTCTCGCGCGTCCGGCTGGGCGGGGAGGCGAAGCGATGAACATCGGCATTGCCGCGGAACGGTCCGGCGTTCCGGCCAAGACCATCCGGTATTACGAGAGCATCGGGCTGATCCCGGAGCCGGCCCGGACCGATGGCGGCTATCGCGACTACGACGAACGGGCCGTCCGCCTACTGGCCTTCATCCACCGCGCGCGCCGGCTCGGCTTCTCCGTCAAGGAGGTCGGCGATCTTCTCGCCCTGTGGCAGGACCGCGACCGGGCAAGCGCCGAAGTCAAGAGGCTGGCGGTCGACCGGCTCGCGGAGATTGACGGGAAGATCGAGGAGCTGCGGGCGATCCGACGCACCCTGGCGGAGCTGAGCGACCGTTGCCACGGGGACGACCGGCCGGATTGTCCGATCCTGGACGACCTCGCCGGTGCGGAGGCCGGCGGAAAGGGGCGCCCGGCTTCGCTTCCTTCGACAGGCTCAGGATGAAGTTGGGAGCCTCGCAGGTGAACGTCGGGAGATCCCGAAGTGCCGCGGAGGTCCTATCTGGGCCCCGGACCGGTCAGCGCCGCTCGAAGATGGCGTCGATCGCCTTCATGTCGATGTTGACTTCGTACCGCTTCTGGAGCGCGGCCCAGAAGGCCAGGACGGTGGCTTCTTCCGCGCTTTTCTTGAAGGTCGTGCCGATTTCCTCGACTTCCTTGCCGGCGTCCTTCATGTCCGCCTGATTAATCTGCGTGACCTGGCCGACCGCCCAGCCGCCGGGGACCTTGGCCAGGAAGACGCCCTTTTCCTTGGCGGCGAAGATCGCCGATTCGAGGGTGCCGTCCAGCCGTCCGGTCGCGTCGTAGGTGCCGCGCGTCTGCGGCTGGCTGACCTTGACCTCGAGCTTTTCCTTCTCCGCGACGTCTTCCAGTTTTTCGCCCTTGCGGATGGCGGCGGCCATCTCCTCGGCCTTCTTCTTGGCCAGCTTGTCGACCTCCGCCCGCTTCCATTCGATGGTCGCGCGGGTGCGGACCTTTTCAAGCGGCGGGACCTGGGACGGCGTGATGGTATCGACCCGCGCGACGTAGAAGCCACCGCCGGTCATGTCGACGATATCGCCGACCTCGCCCTTGGCGAGCCGGAAGGCGCCGCCGATCAAGGTGTTGGGGACGTCCTTTACGGCCTGGCCGTCCTCGTTGCGCCCCCGGGCGTCGACCGTGAGGGTGACCAGCTTGATCTTGAGCCGCTTGGCGATGTCGTCGAACTTGAACCCGCCGCCCAGCTGATCGTCCAGTTCGTCGCGCAGTTTGGTCAGCAGGGGGACGACCTGCTTCTTGCGCAGCTCCTCGACGATGCCGGCCTCGACAGCTTCAAGCGGCTTGACGTTCTCGGGCTCGATATCGACGACCTTGATGATGTGCCAGGCCAGTTTCGACTTGATCGGCTCGCTGACCTGTTCGGTCTTCATCTTGAAGGCGGGGTCGCGCAGGGCCGGGATCGGGATCGCCGATTTCTCCTGCAGGCCCATGTTGGTCACGCCCGTCTTGGAGAATTCCTTGCCGACCGTTTCGAAGGTCTTGCCGCCGACCAGTGCGGCGTAGGCCTTCTTGGCCTCGTCTTCCGACGTGAAGGTGATCTGATGCACCTCGCGCTTCTCCGGCGTGGTGTATTTCGTCGCCTTGTCGGCCTCGTAGATCTTCTTGACCTCGGCGCTGTCGACCTTGATCTGCTTGTAGAGATCGGCCGGGCGGACAATGAGAGCCTGGACGGTCCGGAACTCCGGCGCCGTGAAGGCGGCCTTGTTGGCGTCGACGAATTTCTTCAGGTCGTCGTCGGTCGGCGTCGGAATGTCCTTGATGGTCGAAGCGTCGACGGTGACGACCTCCGCGACGCGGGATTCGTTCCGGAACTTGTACAGCCGCTCCATATACGCCTTCGGCGCGGTCTCGAAATTTCCGACAGAGGTCAGGAGGAAGCGGCGACCCGTCTGCAGCGCGAGATCGGCGAAAATCTGATCCTGGCTCACCTGCGCCTGCTGGAGATAAAGCAGGAAGCGCTGGCGGTCGAACTTGCCGGTCGCGTCCTGGAACGCCCGTATGGCGTAAAGCTCGTTCCGGATCACGCCATCCGAGACGCGCAGCCCCAGCCGCGTCAGTTCCTGGCGGTAGATGGCGTCCTGAACGAACTGCAGCGCGACCTGGTTGACGATGCCCATGCGCTTGGCGGTCTGGTAGTCGAAGCTCCGCTTGGTCTGCTGCTGCAGGCGGGTAATCGCATTCTGGTAGGAATTCTGGAATTCCCTTGCCGTGACCTTGACGTCGCCGACCGTGATCACGGTGCTCGCCTGGTTGAACCCGCCACGAATGAAATCCTCCAGCCCCCAGACGCCGAAGAGCAGCATCATGAAGACGGCGAGGATGACACCGACCCAGGTGCGGGAACCTTTGCGGATGGATTGCAGCATGTGGACTTCCGTTCGACCTTCTTGACGCTCGTCGGACAGCCAGGGGGGCCCAATTTCCGGCCCCCGGCCGGGCGGCGCGCATATTAGGGAAGGGGTGATAGCCCGTAAAGCGGGCGACTGACAGGTTTATTTCGGCCGCGCACGGCGCTATTCAAGCCATCTCGCGCAGGCGTGAAAAATCGATCGGGAGTATGGCAGAGGCATGGCGAACGGGACCACGGGACGGCGGCTGATCGCCGGGAACTGGAAAATGAACGGTCTTCGGGCGACGGGGACGCAGTTGGCGGGCGATCTCGCGGACCGGATGGCGCAGGAGACGCCGCCTTGCGATCTGTTGCTCTGTCCGCCATTCACCCTGATCCCGGACGTGGCCGATGCCATCGACGGCAGCGGCATCGCCCTGGGAGGGCAGGACTGCCATGCCGAGGCGAGCGGCGCATATACGGGTTCCGTTTCGGCGCCGATGCTCTTCGACCTTGGATGCAGCCATGCCATCGTCGGCCATTCGGAGCGGCGCCACGGTCTGGGTGAGAACGATGCGACGGTCCTCGCGAAGGCCGACGCTGCCCAGAAGGCGACCATGACACCGATCGTCTGTGTCGGCGAGACGGCGGAGGAGCGGGACGCGGGCCGGGCGCTCGACATCGTCGCGGCCCAGATACGCGCTTCCGTGCCGACGGGGCCGGGCGGTCTCGTCGTCGCCTACGAACCGGTCTGGGCGATCGGTACGGGCCGTGTCCCGACCCTGGAAGACATTGCCGCCGTCCATGCCGAAATCCGCAAGGTCTTGCGCGCCGATCGGCCGGACGCGGCGGAGGCGCTCATCCTCTATGGCGGTTCGGCGAAGCCCGAAAATGCGGCCGATATTCTCGCCGTAGAAGAGGTCGATCGTCAATAGATTCTCGCTCGTTTGGTATTTTGTCGATTTTGA
>CAYGKX010000261.1:0-6244 GCA_964350225.1 uncultured Rhodospirillaceae bacterium
GAGCAGATGGGAGCCGCTCTCCGAAATGTCCCGCGCATAATCGCGGTAGCGTGTGTTGCCGACGGGGCCGAGCGCCTCCGTCACCATCATCTCCGAGAAGCCGATGATGGCGTTGAGCGGCGTGCGCAGCTCGTGGCTCATCTTGGCGAGGAATTCCGACTTCGCCGCATTCGCCTGTTGGGCCTGATCGCGCGCGTCGCGCAGCTCGCCTTCCTTGTCCTTCATCGCGGTGATGTTGCCCATGGACCCGGCCATGCGATAGACGCGCCCGGTCTCGTCGCGCAGCGCCACGCCCCGGTCGAGCACCCAGAGCCAACTGCCGTCCGCCGCCTTGATCCGGTATTCGCAATCGAAGGCATCGGTCTGGCCACGGATATGCTGGCGCAGCGTCGCGAGATAGCGCGGCCGGTCCTCCGGGTGGATGGTCCGGAGCCACTCCCGGGGCCGGATGCGGGTGCCCTGGCCCAGATGGTCGAGCCGCAGCTCTGCCTTCAGACGGCCGGAGAAATGGGCCATGTCCTCGCGGATGTCCCAGTCCCACAGCCCTTCCCGCGCGCCGTTCATCGCAAGGGCGTAGCGCTCCTCGCTTTCGGCGAGGGCATTTTCCTTCTCCTGCTGCATCACGCGAATGCGGTCGGCGACGCTGAAGGACAGGAGGACGGCCGCGATGACGGAGCCGACCTGGATGGTGAAGGCCGTGATCGCGTTGTCGGGCAGAAAGCCCATATGGGCCAGCGCGATGAGAAGGATGCCCAGGATGAAGACCGACCAGGCGAGCAGAAAATAGGGCGCCTGGCGGACGCCGCGCCGCCAGCTGACGATCCCCGCCGTCAGGAGATAGCCTACTGTGATGAACATGACGCCATAGGTCAGGCGGATTGCGGCGATGTTGGAGAAGAGGGCGATCACTGCGATGCCGGCGGCGGCATAGCCGGTCCACCGCATGGCCGCGTCGAGCCAGGGCGCCGTCCGGCGCAGGTCCAGGAGCCGCCGGGTGAAATAATAGGTGGCGATGGCCGCGAGATTGATGGCGACGGTGATGCCGACATTCACGAAGAAGGTCTTCTCCGGCCAGAGGAATTCGAAGACGAACCCGTTGATGAACATCTGGATGGCGCCGAAGGACAGCATGAACCCGGCGAAATACAGCTGGCTGACATCCCGGACGGAGAAGAAGAGGGCGATGTTGTAGATCGCCATGATGATGATGACGCCGTAGTTGAAGCCGAAGGCGATCTGGGCGATGCGGTCCCAGGCGGCGAGGTTCGCCGGCGTATGGACGGTCAGCGGGATACGGACCGGCCCTTCGGATTCGGCGCGGACATAAAAGGTACGGCTCTCGCCCGGCGGGATCGTCACTGGAAAGACGATGTTGCGATGGCGATACTCCCGCTTCGACGCCGGGACCCGGTCGCCGGCTGACTTCACCGCCCAGCCGCCGCCTGGCTGCATGACATGGAGGTCGATACGGTCGAGGGTCGGATGCTCGACCTCGATCAGCCACTGCCGCTGGTCCGTCGTCCGGTTGACCAGGGTGAACCGCATCCAGTAGGCGGACAGCGAAAATCCGAAGCTCAGCGGTTCGCTGCCCCGCCGGCGATACCGGTTGGCGAAGCGGGACGAGGACGCGTCCTCGATGGTGAGGCGGCCGTTCCGGTCCTCAAAATACTCCACCCGCCGGTCGATGCTGACGCGCCCCACCCCCTGGTCGAGATATATCTTGGGCGAGGCTGCCTGCGCAGCCGAGAGCGACGCGGCGATCGCCCCGATCGTCGCGGCGAGCAGCAGCAGTGCCGCCAGAAGCGGCGCGCGGCGGCGGGTACTGTACCCGTCATCCACCTGCCTCGCGGGGCGGTTGCTCGGGACGGTCCGGCCTTTCGGGCAATTCGGGCGGCACGTCGACGACATCGGGCGGTTGCGATCGGCCTTCGAATGGATCAATCAATTGGAAACCATAAATCTTTAGCAATTATTCGCCCCGGACTGAACCTCCATCCGCAGCGGCATTGCCCGGCGGCGGCCACGGCGATTACGGTGTCGGTCGTGGCGAAGGCAGCGACCGTCGCCGATTTCGACCCCTTTCCGGCGAGGAGTGCGCCATGCGCATTGGCATCCGGGGCGCGGCCCCGGTCCTGGTGATGGCTCGGGTGACCGCCCGGGTGATGGCCCGGGTTGCGGCCCTGATTATCGTCATGCTGGCGGCATCGACGGCTGTTCCGCCGCCGGCGGATGCCCAGCACAGCCGCGAGGCGCCGGAGCCGTCCACGGGTCGTGCCGCGAAGAAACTGTCGACCGGCCAGCGCTACATGGTCGCCGCCGCGAACCCCCATGCCGTCCGGGTCGGCGTGGAAATCCTGGAGGCCGGCGGGTCGGCGGTCGACGCCGCCATCGCGATCCAGATGATCCTCAACCTGGTCGAACCCCAGTCCTCCGGCATCGGCGGAGGGGCTTTCCTGGTCTACTGGAACGGACCGGAGAAGCGCATCACGACCTATGACGGGCGGGAGACGGCGCCGGCCGCGGCGCGTACCGGCCTGTTCGATCGGCATCTCGACGACAAGGGGCGGATGCGCGACTTCCGCGCGGCCGTCCGTTCGGGCGCCGCCGTCGGCGTGCCGGGGCTGGTCGCAATGCTCGCGCTCGCCCACAAGCGGCACGGCAAGCTGCCCTGGGCGCGTCTCCTCAGGCCCGCCATCCGTCTCTCCCGCGAAGGCTTTCGCGTCTCGCCCCGGCTGCACCGGCTGATTGCCGCCGTCCCGACCCTGAAACGCCATCGCGCCGCGCGCGGCTATTTCTTCACCAGCGACGGGCGTCCGCTGCCGGTCGGGTACCGCCGGCGCAACGCCGCCTTCGCCGCGACCTTGAGCGCACTATCGCGAAACGGCCCGCGCTGGTTCTACCGCGGCCCCATCGCCCGCGAAATCGTGGCCGCCGTCCGGCGTGCGCCGGGCGCTCCGGGTCGGATGACCCTGGAAGACCTCGCCCGCTACCGGGCCGTCGAGCGACCGGCGGTCTGCGGCAGTTATCGCAAGCACAGGGTCTGCGGCATGGGCCCGCCCAGTTCGGGGGCCATCGCCCTCCTCCAGATGCTGGGGCAGTTGGAGCGGTTCGACCTGTCGAAACACCGGCCGACCTCGGTCGAGGTCGCCCACCTGATTGCCGAGACCGGCCGGCTCGCCTTCGCCGACCGGAACCGATGGGTCGGCGATCCCGCCTACGTCCGCGTCCCGGTCGGGGCGATGATCGACCGGAAGTATCTTGAAGGCCGCAGCGCCCTCATCCAGCCGGGCCGCGCCCTGAAACGGGGCCGGCCCGGGCGTCTGCCGGGGATCCGGGGCGCCGTGCCGCCCGCCGGACCCGCCCTGGAGCTGCCCTCGACGTCTCACTTCGTCGTGGTCGACGGCCAGGGCAACATCGTCTCGATGACGTCGACCATCGAGAATGCCTTCGGCTCCCAGATCATGGTCGGCGGCTTTCTCCTGAACAACGAGCTGACCGGGCGCCGGGTTGCAAACCGGGTCGAAGGCGGAAAGCGGCCGCGCAGCTCGATGACCCCGACAATCATTTTCCGCCCGGACGGCTCCCCGCTCCTCGGCATCGGGTCGCCCGGCGGGTCGAGCATCATCGGCTATGTCCTGCGTGCGGTAACCGGGGTGATCGACTGGCGCCTGCCGCTCGACAAGGCCGTCGCCCTTCCTCATGTCGTCAACCGGAACGGGCCGACCGACCTGGAGGCGGGCACGGACGCGGCGAAACTGGCCGAAGCCCTGAGGAAACAGGGCCACAAGGTGCGCATCCGGCCCATGACAAGCGGCCTGCATGGCGTCTACTTCCGCGCCGACGGCAGCCTGGTCGGCGCCGCCGATCCCCGGCGGGAGGGCCTAGCGGCGGGAAAATAGAAAAATCGGAAGAAAGACGCAGGGTGTGACGGCCGTCACAGTCAGCTTCGGCGGAGGCCTGTAGAAAGGATCTCAGGTTGCCGAGGCAACCTCCTCCCTATCTCTCTCCCCAGATCCCACTCAGCCCCGCCCTCCCAGGCGGGGCTTTCTTTTTGCTGTCTGTCGGCGGAGGCCCCTACCTAAGCTTGTCGAGTTCCATCGCCGAAACGCCGTTCTCGCCGCCGATTTCCGCTGGCATCTCGGTAATGCGATAGCCGGATTCCGCCGGAATGCGAACGCGCAGCCCGCCGTCGGTCGAGACGCGCACGGGGCTGACCGGCATCTTGGGCAGGGCACGGGCGACCGCCTGGGCCTCTTCCACCGTCCGGCAGTCCCGCAGCATGGTCAGGTTGGAGTAGGTCGTGAACATCATCCGCCGGCGATAGGCATCGACCTCTGCCAGGATATCGCGCGGCCGCACCCAGAAGACCTCGTCGGCCTCGGTGCCGGGATGGTGGATTTCCTGGCCATCGGGCGCGGGGGCGATCAGGAAATGGGTGTCGAAGCGCTTCGGTCGGAAGGCCGGCGTCACCCAGTTCGAATAGGGCTCCATCAGATCGCAGGCGAGGCGAAGTCCTTCTGCCTCGAGGAACTGCGCCAGCGGCAGGTCACCCTTGTCGAGCGGTTCGCGCAGCGGCCAGAGGGCACGGGCCCGCACGCCGTCGACCAACTGTCCCGACCCGTCCCGGGCGAGCAGGACACCCGTTTCCTCGAACAGTTCCCGCACGCCCGTCGCGCGGTAGCCGAGGGCCTCGTCTGACAGATCCCCCGCGCCATCCGCCAGGTCGCGCACGGCGGGATCATGATCGCTGTCCATGACCTTGCCGCCCGGAAAGGCGAGCATGCCGGCGAAAGCCCGATGGCCGCCGTGGCGCTGGAAGGCCAGGACTTCGATCCCGTCGGGCCCCTCGCGCAGCAGCAGGACGGAGGCGGCGGGAAGTGCGGGTGCGGGCGGCGGGGTGGACGAGGTCTGATCGGTCGGCATGAAGTCTCGATATCGGAGATTGCGGCGGCAGAGACTGGTCTGGCGGAGCACCGGGCGGGCTTTGCCGCGCCTGCACCGTTAGGTAGACTGCGCCTCTGCCTCGCGCAAGGCATTCGGGGCGGATGGGTCGATGGGGAGACGGCCTTGAAGAAGGAGTCGGCATGATCCGGCGTATCGGTATTTTGGGCCTGGGTTTCATCGGCGGCGACGTCTATCGCCGCCTGCGGGAGGGCGCAGCGCCGCATCTCGAACTGGCCTTCGTCTGGAACCGGAATTCCGCGCGCCTGTCGGCGGTCCCGCGGGAGTTGCAGCTGGAGGATCTGGCCCACTTCGAGGAATTCGGCGCGGACCTGATCGTCGAACTGTGCCATCCGTCGGTGACACGGGAGCATGGCGCGGCCTTCCTGCGCCAGGCGGACTACATGATTTCTTCCGTCACGGCGCTGGCGGACGATGCCCTATATGCCAGCCTTGAGCAGGCGGCGGTGACGAGCGGAAGGCGCCTTTTCCTGCCCCATGGAGCCCTGGTCGGCGCGGATGCCCTGTTCGAGCAGCGCGCCGCCTGGGAGGAGGTCACGATCACCTTCCGCAAGCATCCAGACAACATCGACTTCTCGGAAAGCGGCTACGACAAGGCGTCCATCGCCGGCGAAACCGTGATCTATGACGGGCCCGTGCGCGGCATCGCCGCCCTCTATCCCCGGAACGTCAACACGATGGTGACCTGCGCGCTCGCCTCCGTCGGTCTCGACCGCTGCCGGGCCGTCCTCGTCGCCGACCCGTCACTCGACAAGGCGATCGCCGAGTTGGAGGCGAAGGGGACGGACGGCAGCATCGTCACCTCGCGCAAGGAGCAGCCGGCCGTCGGCGTGTCCGGCACGGACATGCTGAACAGCATCTTCCATTCGATCGAGGTCGCGAGCCGCCTGCCGGCAGGGGTGAGTTTCGTGTGAAGCGGGCCGCCGGGCCGGGCAGTTAAGAGAGACCCTCATCCCATCCTTCGAGACGCGATTCGCGCTCCTCAGGATGAAGGAGCGCTTCCTGGAAAACCCGGCGTTTCATCCTGTGGAGCCGGCCCGGCCGGCGTCTCGAAGGATGGGGTGCCGCGCGCAATCGCAGAAGCCCTCGACAACCGTCGAAATGCGACTACCGCCCCTGCTCCAGCTTCGTCAGGTTCTCGCGGGCGAGCTTGTAGTCGGGGTCGAGTTGCAGGGCGCGGCGGTAACTGCGGGCCGCTTCCGCCTTGTTGCCGAGCCGGGCATAGGCGACGCCGCGGTTGTTCCAGCCGATGGCGTAGTTGGGCCGGATCGCCAGGGCCGTC
>CAYGKX010000262.1:0-5902 GCA_964350225.1 uncultured Rhodospirillaceae bacterium
TGATCGACGTCGGCATCAACCGCATCCCGGAGGACCGGCCGGACCGCGACCCATCGAAGACGCGCCTCGTCGGCGATGTCGACTTCGACAGCGCGAAGGAGGTGGCGGGCGCCATCACGCCGGTCCCCGGAGGGGTCGGCCCGATGACCATCGCCGTCCTCCTCGCCAACACCCTCCGCGCCGCCTGCCTGCAGAACGGCGTAACGCCGCCGGATATCTGACGGCGGCGCGTTGGCTCGATCAGGCGGCGCTGCGTACCGGTTCGGACAGGGCCTCTGCGATCGCTTCGATGAAATTGTCGAGATCCCGGGGCGACCTGCTGGTGATGATGTTGCCGTCGCGGACGACGCTCTCGTCGCGCCACTCGCCCCCGGCGTTGGCGATGTCGGTCATGATCGAACCGTAGGACGTAACCCGCCGGCCTTTCGTCAGCCCCGCCTCCGCAAGGAGCCAGGGGGCGTGACAGATCGCGGCGACGGGTTTGCCGGTGTCGGCCATGTCCGAGATGAAGCGGATGGCGTCCGGCTCCGTCCGCAACTGGTCGGGGTTGATGACCCCGCCGGGCAGCACGAGGGCGTCGAAATCGCCGACCCTGGCGGCGTCCAGCGTGATATCGACGTCGACCGCCTTGCCCCAGTCGGTCTTGTCCCAGCCGCGAATTCTCCCGGCCTCCGGCGCAATCACGGTAACCGTGGCGCCATGGTTCGAGAGGCTTTCGCGGGGCTGGACAAGTTCCGACTGTTCGAAGCCGTCGGTGGCGAGGATGGCAATTCTCTTGCCAGTCAGGTCCTGGATCATGGGGGAAGTTCTCCTTTTCCGGCCGCGCGAGTTCGGGCCCGCCCTGTGGGCGACTGAAACCGGTGCGCGGTACGGGCGGTTATCGTCTAGAGCACGTCTGGCCGGTGCGGTTCAGCGGCTGCGCGCCGCCATGGCCCTTGTGCGGGTCTAGGCTGCTTTTTTCGCGATTTCCTCGGTGGTCGCGGCCGGGACCTGGCCGTCGGCATCCGGGGGGCGTGTGCCATGGCCCTCTTCCGGGCCGGGCTTGCGTACCAGCAGGTCTCGGAAAATCTGCGGGAAACTGATCATGGGTGACGCACCTCCTTGCGTTACCCGATCAACGGCTCGCACCGCCACCGGTTCCCAACCCCCTATCGGCAGGGTTGAACCCGGGATGTGCGGGCGATATTTTTGACGAAATATTTACTTTAATTAAACGTGCTTCAGTAAAGGGGAATTCGCATGAAGAAGCTTCTCGCCACGGCATTTGCCGGCACTTTCCTGACCCTGGCGACGACGTCTCCATCGCAGGCCTACGACTGCTGGATCAGCGATTTCCGCTATTTCCAGGGTGAGCTTTGGGGCAAGAAGAAGTGCGTCTTCTTCTACGGCGGCGCGGTCTACTCGCTCGGCTGGCGGGCGCTGCGGTACTGACCGGCGCCGACAGGCCTACTGCCGGCCAAGCAGGCGCAGGCGGAGGGCGTTCAGCTTGATGAAGCCTTCCGCGTCCCGCTGGTCGTAAGCACCCGCGTCGTCCTCGAAGGTGACGATGGCCTCGTCATAGAGGCTGTGCGGGGCCTTGCGGCCGGTAACGATGACGTTGCCCTTGTAGAGCTTGAGCCGGACCGTCCCGGTCACCCGCGCCGAGGCGCTGTCGACCGCGGCCTGCAGCATCTCCCGCTCCGGGCTGAACCAGAAGCCGTTGTAGATGAGCTCGGCATAGCGCGGCATGAGCTCGTCCTTGAGATGCATCGCGCCGCGTTCGAGGGTCAGCGATTCCATCGCCCGGCGGGCATGGAACAGGATCGTCCCGCCGGGTGTCTCGTAGATGCCCCGGGACTTCATGCCGATGAAGCGGTTCTCGACGATATCGATCGCGCCGATGCCGTTGGCGCCGCCCATCTCGTTCAGCGACTGGAGCAGCGCCGCGGGCGACAGCTTCTCGTTGTTGATGGCAACCGGGTCGCAGGCCTCGCAATCGATCGTGATCGCCGTCGGCGTGTCCGGCGCCTCCATCGGCGTGACCATGCGGCTCAGGACATGGGCGTAGTCAGGCTCCTCCCACGGATCCTCGAGCGCCTTGCCCTCCGAGGAAATGTGCAGGAGGTTCGCGTCCTGGGAAAAGGGCGGCTCGCCCCGCTTGTCCTTGGGGATCGGGATCTGGTGCTTCTCGGCATAGTCGATCAGCCTGGTGCGCGAGGTGAGATCCCATTCCCGCCAGGGGGAGATGACCCGGATGTCGGGCTTGAGCGCGTAATAGCCGAGTTCGAAGCGGACCTGGTCGTTGCCCTTCCCCGTGGCGCCATGGGCCACGGCATCTGCCCCCGTCTCCTCCGCGATCTCGATCTGCCGCTTGGCGATCAGCGGCCGGGCGATGGACGTGCCGAGCAGATAAGTCCCTTCGTAAAGGGCATTGGCGCGGAACATCGGGAAGACGTAGTCACGCACGAACTCGTCGCGAAGATCGTCGATGTAGATCTCCCTGATGCCCATCATCTCCGCCTTCTTGCGGGCAGGCTCCAGCTCCTCGCCCTGCCCCAGATCGGCGGTGAAGGTCACGACCTCGCAATTGTAGGTTTCCTGCAACCAGCGCAGGATGACGGAGGTGTCGAGACCGCCTGAATAGGCGAGGACGACTTTCTTGACGGGAGCGGAAGAGGCCATGGCGAAACGCGGTTTCCGGAAAGGGACGGGATCGGCGGCGGACGCCCGCGCGACCCGAAGGCGGCGAGCGGCGCGCAGTATAGAGATTGCGAATGTCCCGGCAAGCCGCGGCCGCGGGGCCTCTGGCCGCATCGCCGTTTGTCGCTTGACCCGGTCGGGTGCGGTGTGAAAAATTAATCTATTGTTAACTCTAAAAAGGTTTGGCGGATGATGTACGGACTGAGAGCGCTGGCCCCTATCGGCATTCTTGCCGCCGGCATATCCCTGGGCGGTGCGACCGCCGTCGCCCAAACCTGCTCGCCGGGACTGCCCGATGTCGCGCCGCCGGGCTGCACCCTGGAAGCGCGGCCGTGGATCGATGCGCCAAAGGCGCCGCCGGTCGATCCCGTCCGTATCCCGGGCCGCCCCTGGATCGACGACGCGTAGGTCTCCCCCACGGTTCTCCGTTGCAGTAGAGGCCGCGCCGGGTTCTCGCCGGGCGCGGCCATTTGCTGTTCGATATCAGGGCCTAAAGGGGGTCGGGCGAGTAATGACGGGCCGAACTAGCGTTCGGTCACCACCAGTTTCAATTTGCCGAATTCCACCTCGACGCCGGGCGACAGTTCGATCGGCGATCCCGCCTCGGCCTTCTCTCCATCGACCCAGGTGCCGTTCATCGAATCGAGGTCTTCGACCTTCAACTTGCCGTCATCCAGCACCAGGCGCGCGTGGTTGCGGGACACGGACTCGTCCTCGAGGATGATGTTCGACCGGGTGCTGCGCCCGATATGCAGGCCATTCTCGGCCTGACGCAAATCCTCCTCGAAGACCGCGAAATCCAGGCCCTGCGCCCGATCATTGGCCCCGGTGAGCTGCCAGGCACGCCCCTTGGCCGAGGCTTTGGCTGTCCCCGGCTTGGTCACGGATTTCGGGTCCGTTTCCGTGCCCTCGTCATCCTTCGGCCCGCCCGGCACGGTCCGACCCGGCTTCTCGGTCGCCGCCGGCGGCGACGTTTCCGGCGCGCGCGCAACCAGCGTCAGATCCGGTTCGCCTTCCTTCACCGACGCAGGCGGCGGGGGCGGGGGCGGCGGGGGCGGGGGCGGCGGGGTCGGCGGCGGAGGAGGGGGCGGTGGCGGAGGGGGAGGAGGCGGTGGCGGTGGCGGCGTGGCCGCCTTGGGCCTCAGCGTGTCGACATCCTGCTCGGCGCTTTTCGCCCGCTTGTCCGCCTTCGGTTCGTCGCCCAGCGGCGGCGCATGGGGGGCCGGCTCCCACGGCTCCTCAGGCGGCGCCACATGCGCACCGCGCGCGGGTCCTACACTCCAGGCCGCGAAAGCGAAGAGCCACATGAAGACGATGTTGACGACAGGTATCAGCAGCAGGATGAACCAGGCTGGCGACCAGTTGGCGCGCCGCAGGACCACGGCCGCCATCATGACGGCGACGACCAGAAGACCAATTCCCGGCAGAATGAGGACCAGCGAAATCCAGCCGCCCACGCGGGCCCGGGCAAAGGCCCGCCATGTGGGCACGATCAGCGCGATGAACAGGGCGACGTGAACGATCGCCGCCGGCACTGCCCAAACCGGCAGGTCCTGTGTCAGGTTTGTCACCCAATCGTTCATGATTTCGCCCCTGCTCCGTTCCCCCGGTGTCCTGCCCGGCGGTATCCTCGCAAACCGCGCCGCCGAGGGCTAGCCCCTAGCCCGCGTCGTTCCTCCCTTACGCGTTGCCACACGGGGGCGTCCCCTTCGGGGTCCACCGGCCAGGCGGCATGCCTCGGGTCATGATCCCGGTCATGTGCGGGACAGGGTCAGCTTGACGGCACCGAACTCGATCGTCGCCCCCCTGTCCACCGAGGCCGGCCGGTTCGGCGCGATCCGTTCCCCGTTCACCAGGGTGCCGTTCGCCGACTCCAGGTCCTCGACCAGAAGCTTGCCGTTCTTCGCCCGAAGCCGGGCGTGACGGCGCGACACGCTGTCGTCGCCAATGACGAGCTGCGCCTGCTGCGGGTTTCGCCCGACGATCCGCCCCTCATCCTCGGTGAGATCGACGTCGTTTGCGACCAGGCGTACCACCCGTCCCTGATCGTCGAACCCGGTGAGAAGCCATGTCGTCGTCGGGGGCGCAGGCGCCGTCCCGCTTCCGTCCGAGGGCGGGGCGCCGCGACGCTGGCTGCCGAGCAACTGGGTTTCCGACCCGAGGGTCAGCGGACGGGCGCTTTCCGCCTCCTCGACCTCCGTCAGCCGGCGTTGGCGCCGTCCCATGCTGAGGGTATCGACCAAGGCGGGCCATTCGGTGAAGGCGAATATCCAGGTGAAGACGATCGGCACCGGCACGAAAAACAGGCCGATGATCTCGATTCCCGGCACGACCCAGAGGATCGACGGTGCCCAGGGCGCCGCGGCCCACCACCAGTCGATGCCGGCGCGCTGCAGGATGCGCACGGTCAGCCAGGCCGCCACACCGACATAGGCCGCGATCAGGACCCGGATGGCGATCTCGAGCCACAGGGCGGTCGAGCCGTCGATGGACACGCCGGTCCCCTTTCCCCGCCAGGCCTAGCGCCGCACGCGATCCAGCGCCGGCCACCGCAGGAAGGCGAGGAGCAGGAGCACGACCAGCGGACCGGCAAGCGGAATGGCGAAGATGAGAGAGAGGGCGGGCTGAAGCCCCGCCCGGGCGCAGGCGCGCCACAACGGCACGATCATCAGCGCGCAGAAGACGACATATCCGGAAATGGAAGCTACGAGAGCGAGCGTCGACACGAAAAATCCGAAAGGTCCGGGTGCGCCGCGATGCGACGCTGGTATCGGACCAAGATAGCACAGGGGATTCAGGCCGCGAAAGCGAACAGGGCGCCGCCCTGCGCCTGCCTCCGTCCCTGCCCCCCGCCCCAGCGCCGGCACCGCCAGCGATGACGCCAACCGGACGCGTGTTCCGAAGGGCCTATATCTGCATGCGGGAGCGGATCGGATCGTTGATGTCGGTCGGATGCGCGAGGATGCCGGAGATGCCGGCCCGCAGACCCATCACCGCTGTCTCGACCGACATGCTCGGCATACCCACATTGGCCTCCAGCGCCGCGACTTCCGGCAGGGCGGGCAGATGCACCCAGCCGGCGCGGACCGGCAGGCCGTTCATCGCGATATGGTGCAGGACGCCGTACATCAGGTGATTGCAGCCGAAGGTCGCCGCGCAGTCGGATATGTCGGCCGGCACACCGGCGTCGATGAGGATTCGCGCTGTATCGACGTGTCCGCGC
>CAYGKX010000262.1:5912-6239 GCA_964350225.1 uncultured Rhodospirillaceae bacterium
CATCGCGCGGATCGGCACGGTCGCATAATAGGCCGCCGGCCCGTCCGGGGCCGTCATCTCATCCTGGATGGCATATCCGTTGTTGTCGGTCACGCCGTACCGGGTGCTGTCGTTCAGGTTCTGCGCGATCCGCTCGACCGTCAGGTCCGGCCGCCCGCCAAACTCGCCCATCATGATGACGGCTTCCGGCTTCAGCTCCTGGATCGCCTCCCCGACCATACCGATCACCTCGAAGAAGACGTTGGGCAAAATACGCGCCGCGACCGTCGCGCCGTCGATCGTCGCGCCGTCCGGCGCGCGCGCCACCTTTTCCGCGGGGTTGACGGG
>CAYGKX010000263.1:0-6217 GCA_964350225.1 uncultured Rhodospirillaceae bacterium
CGCCGGCAGTCGAGGGCCTGCTCGACAAGGCCGGGGTCGCAGCGGCCGACATTTCGACTTTCGTGATGCCGTCGGCGATGCGCGGCGTCCCGGAGAAGATTGCCCAGCGGGTCGGCATTCCTGCCGAGGCCATGGCCGATACACTGTCGGACCGGATGGGCGAAAGCGGCACCGCCCACGCCCTCGTCCTCCTGGCGCTTGCCCTCGAAAGTGCGGCGCCGGGCGAACTCATCCTCGTCGTCGGCTGGGGACAGGGCTGCGACGCACTCCTCTTCCGCGCGACGGACCGGATCGGCGAAGTTGCTCCCCGCCGCGGCGTTTCGGGCGCTCTCGCGGCCGGCCGGGAGGAGGGGAATTACAACCGCTTCCTCGCCTTCAACGGACTGGTCGAACGCGACCACGGGATCCGCGCCGAGTTCCAGATCAAGACGCCGCCCTCGGCGCTCTACCGGAACCGTGAGATGGTGACGGGTTTCGTCGGCGGGAAATGCTCGGTCTGCGGGACGGTCCAGTTTCCGAAGGCGAACTACTGTGTCAATCCGAACTGCAACGCCCTGCACAGCCAGGAGCCGCACCCGATGTCGGAGATCCCGGCCGAGGTGCAGAGCTGGACGGCGGACCGGCTGACCTATTCGCCGGACCCGCCGAACCACTTCGGCATGATCACCTTCAAGGAAGGCGGCCGGCTGATGGCCGATATCACCGACGTCGATCCGGGCGGGCTCGCCGTTGGCCAGGCCATGCGCATGGTCTTCCGGATCAAGACCTACGACGCGGACCGCGCCTTCACCCATTACTTCTGGAAGGCGACGCCCGACGGCGCCGCCGCCGCCAACTAGGGAGCCGGACGATGCCGAAGGGAATCAAGGACAAGGTCGTCGTACTGGGCATGGGCTGCTCCAAGTTCGGCGAGCACTGGGACAAGAATGCCGACGACCTGATCGTCGACGCCGTGACGGAATGCCTGACCGACGCCGGGATCGACCGCGACCAGATCGACGCGGCCTGGTTCTCGACCGCGATCGAGGAGGGCCATGTCGGCAAGCAGTCGGTGCCGCTGAGCGTCGCGCTGCGCCTGCCTTTCATCCCGGTGACACGGGTCGAGAACGCCTGCGCGTCTGGCACGGAGGCCCTGCGCGGCGCGGTCTACGGTGTCGCGTCGGGCGCAGCGGACATCGCCCTCGCCGTCGGGGTCGAGAAACTCAAGGACTCGGGTTATGGCGGGCTGCCGCAGCGGACGCGGGGCGCCTTCAACGATCTCTACTTCGCCAACGCCTCCGCGCCCGGCAGTTTCGCGCAGCTGGCCACGGCCTATGCCGCCAAGCACGGCGTCGCGATGGACGATCTGAAGCGGGCCATGGCCCAGGTCTCGGTCAAGAGCCACGCCAACGCGACGAAGAACCCCAAGGCGCATCTCCGTAACGAGATCACCATCGACAAGGTGCTGAAGGCGCCCATGGTCGCGGAGCCGCTCGGGCTGTTCGACTGTTGCGGCGTCTCCGACGGGGCGGCGGCGGCCATCGTCACCACGCCCGAGATCGCGCGGGAGATGGGCAAGGACGCCCTCGTCGCGGTGAAGGCCATGCAGCTCGCGGTCTCGAACGGAACGGAGGCGGGCTACAATTCCTGGGACGGCAGTTATTTCGTCACCACCCGACACGCCGCCCAGCGCGCCTATGCCGAGGCCGGGATCGACAAGCCGCGGGAGGAAGTCTCGATGGTCGAGGCCCACGACTGCTTCTCGATCACCGAACTCGTCACGATGGAGGACCTCTTCCTCTCGGAAGAGGGGCAGGCCTGGCGCGATTACCTCGACGGCGACTTCGACGCCGACGGCCGGGTCCCGGGCCAGATCGACGGCGGCCTCAAGTGCTTCGGCCATCCTATCGGCGCCTCCGGGTTGCGCATGGCCTACGAGATGTATCTCCAGTTGCTCGGCCGGGCGGGGGAGCGCCAGCTCGACGATCCGCGCATCGGCATGACCCACAATCTCGGCGGCTGGCCGCACCTGAACGTGTCCAGCGTGTCGATCCTCGGACGGCTCTAACGACGCGAGGCCAACATGAATGTAATTGCACCCAAGACCCGCTGGGGCGACATCGTCCAGGAAAACCGGGTCCATGGCTCGGTCTACCACGACCCGGCGATCTTCCAGGAAGAGCTGGAGAAGATCTGGTACCGGACCTGGGTCTATGTCGGTCACGAGAGCGAGGTGCGGAACCCGAACGACTTCGTCATGAAATCGATCGGCCCGCAGCCCGTCATCATGACCCGGGACGAGAGCGGCAAGGTCAACCTCCTGCTCAACCGCTGCCCGCACCGGGGCAACGAGGTCTGTACCGAGGCGAAGGGCAACGCCCGCAAGTTCACCTGTCCCTATCACGCCTGGACCTTCGCGAACGACGGCCGGCTGACCGGCGTCGCTTTCCAGGAGGGGTATGACGGCAACGACCTTTCGGGCCTGGGCCTCGGCCATGTCCCGAGGGTGGCCAGCTATCGCGGCTTCGTCTTCGGCTCCTTCGCCAAGGAGGGCCCGACCCTCGAGGAGCATCTGGGCGGCGCCGCGGAGACCATCGACCGCCTGGTCCGCACCTCGCCGGAGGGAGAGGTCGAGATCACGGCGGGCTTCCTGCAGCACCGGGTCAAGGCCAACTGGAAATTCGTCGCCGAGAACGAGACCGACGGCTATCACCCGGGCTTCGTCCACAGCTCCATCTTCAGCGTCGCGAAGAGCGGCATCGGCGCGCTCTACGGCCCGAAGTCCTCGGCTCTGACCCGCGACTACGGCAACGGCCATACCGAGATCGACCTGCGCCCCGAGTTCCGCAAGATCGACAAGCCCCTCTACTGGTTCGGGACGAGCGAGGAGCGGCTGCCGGACTATGCCGCGAAGATGCGCGCGGCCTACGGCGACGAGACGGCGCGGGAGATCATGGTCGACGGCGCGCCGCACGTGATGATCTACCCGAACCTCTTCATCGCCGAGATCCAGATGTTCGTGCTGCAGGCCCGCGCCGTGGACGACACGGTCCAGCATGTCACCGCCCTCCAGTTCAAGGGCGCGCCGGACCTGAACCGGCGGATGCTGCAGCAGACGATGGGCTCGGTCGGCCCCGCCGGCTTCCTCCTGGCCGACGATTCGGAGATGTACGAGCGGAACCAGCGCGGCGTCGCATCGCTGAACCCGGAATGGCTCTATCTCGAACGCGGCACGAACCGGGAGTATCGCGACGAGGACGGTTTCCTCGTGGGCCATTCGACCGACGAGACCTCGACCCGCGGCATCTGGCGCCACTACCGCTCCCTGATGGAGGCCGCCTGATGAACGCCGTCGTCACGGCCAAGCCGGCCCTCCTGACCGAGGTCGAGCAGTTCGTCTATCGCGAGGCGCGGCTCCAGGACGAGCACGAATATGCGGACTGGGAAGCGCTCTGGACGGACGACGCCATCTACTGGATCCCGGCCAATGCCGCCGACATCGATCCGGAGACGGAGATGTCGATCGTCTACGACAACCGTTCGCGCATCGCGGTGCGGGTCAAGCAGCTCCTGTCCGGCAAGCGCTACACGCAGGAGCCACGCTCCAGCCTCCGCCACATGATCTCCAACGTCGAGATCATGGGCGAGGAAGGCGACGACATCCGGGTCGGGGCGAACAGCCTGGTCTTCGAATCGAACCGCCGTGCCGACACCATCTGGGCGGCCCGGAACGACTATGTGCTCCGCCGGGTCGACGGTGTGCTGAAGATGGCGCGGAAAAAGGTGACCCTGGTCAATAACGACAAGCCGCTCTTCACCCTGTCCTTCCTGATCTGAGCGGCGGGAGACAATTCTTGAAAGACCTCGAGACCACACGGGACGTCGCGATCGATGGCCCGGTCCTCCTGACCATCGACAACGGCCTCGCCCATATCCGCCTGAACCGGCCGGATGCGGCGAACGGCATGAACCTGGAGCTTCTGAAGGGCCTGGGCGAAGCGCTGATGGCCTGCCACGAGGCGCCCGATGTGCGCGCCGTCCTCCTGACTGGAAAGGGCGACAATTTCTGCGCCGGCGGCGACGTCCGCGCCTTCGCCGACATGGGGGAGCGCCTGCCGGAATATGTCCGTCCGGCGACGGCCTATCTTCAACAGGCCGTTGCCTCGATGATCCGGCTCGACGCGCCGGTGGTCGTCGGCGTGCAGGGCTTCGCGGCGGGCGGCGGCGGCTTCGGGCTGGTCTGCGCGGCGGATATCGTGATCGCGGCGGAGGGGGCCAAGTTCCTTGCCGGCGCCACCCGTGTCGCCATGGCGCCGGACGCGGGTGTCTCGGTCACCCTCCAGCGGCTCGTCGGCTTCCGCCGCGCCATGGAAATCCTGCTCACGAACCCGACCATCGATGCCGCAGAGGCCCAGTCGCTGGGCATCGTCACCCGGGTCGTGCCCGACGCTGAACTCGCCGAGGCGGCGACGAAATACGCGCGGAAGCTCGCCGACGGTGCGCCGCTGGCGCTCGCCGCGACCAAGCGGCTTCTCTGGAACGGTGTCGGGCTGGCTGTCGAGGCCTGCCTGCCCGAAGAGGCGCGGACGGTGTCGGAGCTATCCGGGACGGCCGACGCACGGGAGGGCCTCACGGCCGTCATCGAACGGCGGAAGCCCGCCTTCACCGGAAAATGACCGACCTTTCGGGCCGCCGGGCGCTGGTCACGGGCGGCGCCAAGGGCATCGGCGCCGCCGTTGCCGAGGTGCTTGCCAGAGCCGGTGCGGCAGTGGCGATTGCCGACATCGACGGCCCGGGCGCCGAGGCCGTCGCCGAGAGGATCGACGCGACGGCATTGACCCTCGACGTTTCGGATCCGGATGCCGTTGCCGAGGCGCTAACGGCCGAGGCACCCTTCGACATCCTTGTGAACAATGCTGGTGTCGACCAGCACGCCTTCTTCACACAGACCACGCCTGCGGACTGGCGCCGTCTGCTCGCCGTCAACCTCGAGTCCGTCTTCGCCTGCTGCCATGCCGCGCTGCCCGCGATGCAGGCGGCGGAATATGGCCGCATCGTCAACATCGTCTCGGAGGCCGGGCGGCTGGGCTCGCGTGGCGGGTCGATCTATGCGGCTGCGAAGGGCGGCGTGATCGCCTTTACCAAGTCGCTGGCCCGGGAGAACGCGCGCTACGGCATCACGGTCAATGCCGTCGCGCCCGGCCCGATCCGGACGCCGCTGGTCGAGGCGGCTGTCGAGAAAGGCGGGGAGAAACTGCTCCGTGCCATGGAGGCGTCGACCCTCTTCGGCCGCCTGGGGTCGCCGGATGAAGTGGCCGCCGCCGTGCTCTTCCTTTCCTCGACGGAGGCATCCTTCGTAACCGGGGAGGTGCTGGGGGTGTCCGGCGGCATGGGGATCGGGGCCGGCTGATGACCGATACGCCCGTCGACCGGATCGCAGACCGGATCCGTGCCGTTTATCGGAGTTGGGGCCGGGACACGTCGCCGGCGCGGATGCGCGCCGACTGGGACACCCTGCTTGCCGGTGACCCCGAGCCCGCGGACGAAAAGCCTGTGGATGCCGGCGGCGTCCCCGCGCGCTGGATCGCGGCGCCCGGCGCCGCGACCGGGAAGACCTTCCTTTATTTCCACGGAGGCGGGTTCCAGGTCGGATCCGTTGCCTCGCACCGCGGTCTCATCGCGCGGATTTCCGCCGCGAGTGGGGCGCGAGGGCTCGGCATCGACTACCGCCTCGTCCCGGAGCACCGGTTTCCCGCCCAGCTTGACGACGCCCTGACGGTCTATCGCTGGGCGCTCGACCAGGGCATCGCCCCGGAAGACATCGCCCTTGTCGGAGATTCCGCCGGGGGCGGACTGGTCGTATCCTTGATGCTGGCCGCACGAGAGGCGGGTCTGCCGCTGCCGGCCGCCGCCGTCCTACTGTCGCCCTGGACGGACATGACGGCCTCGGGCGAGAGCTTCGAGACCCGCGCGGCGGTGGACCCGATCCATCAACGGCCGATGCTTCAGGCGATGGCCCGGGCTTATCTTGGTCGGGAGGGTGACCCGCTGAACCCGCTGGCGTCGCCCGTCTTCGCAGACCTGACCGGGCTGCCGCCGCTTCTGATTCAGGTCGGCGACAGGGAAACCGTGCTGGACGACGCCCGGGTCCTGGCGGAACGTGCCCGGGCCGCGGATGTCGAGGCGATCCTGGAAGTGGAGGGAGGCATGATCCACGTCTTCCAGCTTTACGCGGAGG
>CAYGKX010000264.1:0-3226 GCA_964350225.1 uncultured Rhodospirillaceae bacterium
GTCGTCTGGTACCTGGTCATCAGCCTGAAACGAAACTACGAGACGCTCGGTCGTTGGGGCATGCCGATGCCCTCCTGGGTCGCCATGACCCTTGCCGTCTTCTCGGTGCTCCTGCTGGTCTATCTCTTCTATGTGCTGGTCAGCACTTCGGTCGCCGACCTCATCACGGACGCGCCGCGGTATCAGACCCGTTTCAACCAGCTCGTCACCGACGTGACGCACCTTCTCGGCGTCAAGAGCGACGATGCCTTCCAGCAGTTGTTGAACAAGATCAGCATTCCCAACCTGGTCAGCCGGGTGGCCGGCGCGGTGACGAGCCTGGCGAGCGATGTCGGCCTGATCCTTGTCTATGTCATGTTCCTGCTGCTCGAATACCGGATGTTCAGCGTCAAGATCGAGGCCTGCGCCCGAAACGACGAGCAGCGCACCAATATCCGCGACCTGCTGACCGAGATCGGCACGGACATCAACACCTACATGCGGATCAAGACCTGGCTCAGCATCCTGACCGGCGTTCTGAGTTACATCGTCATGGCCGCGGTGGGGCTTGATTTCGCGGCCTTCTGGGCGGTTCTGATCTTTCTGCTCAACTACATCCCGACCGTCGGCTCGATCCTCGGGGTCCTGTTCCCGGCGGTCCTCATGGTCGTCCAGTTCGAGAACTGGCCGCTGATCATCGCCGTCGTCGCGGTCCTCTTCGCCATCCAGATCGTCGTCGGCAACGTCCTCGAGCCCAGGATGATGGGCAAGTCGCTCAACCTCAGTTCCTTCGTCATCATTCTTTCGCTGACCCTTTGGGCGAGCATCTGGGGTGTCGTGGGCGCCTTCCTGTGCGTGCCGATCATGGTCATCCTGACCATCATCCTCGCAAAGTTCCGCGCCACAAGACCCGTCGCCATACTGCTATCGGCCAACGGCCGGGTCGGGGCATCCTGGCAGCCCCGGTCCGAGGCGGACGAAAGTCAGGCGTGACCCTCGGGCCGTTTCCGCATCCGACGCGTCCCGGTTTGCAGATCGGACCCTACCGGCATCATACCGAGGCCGAGCGCGCGGAACTGGTCGCGCGAACCCTCGGGACCGGTCCCGATCCAACCGATTTCTGGGTCTTCGCCTATGGGTCGCTCATCTGGGATCCCTGTTTCGAGCCTGCCGAACAGGTGCTGGTCCGAGCGGACGGGGTGAGCCGCCGTTTCTGCTTCTGGACCGTGATGTCGCGCGGGTCGCCCGACCGGCCGGGCCTCGGCATGGGACTGGTGGAATCCGACGGTCATTGTTTCGGCGTCGCCCAGCGCGTGAACCCGAAGACCCTGGATACGGATCTGGAGGCGCTCTGGGACCGCGAACTCCTCAGCGGCGTCTACCGCCCGACCTGGATCGAGGCCCGTCCGGAACCCGGGCGCGAGGGCCGACCGGTTCGCGCCCTGGCCTTCCTCGCCGACCTGACCCATCCGCAGGCCGTCGAGGGACTGTCGCGGGAAGAGGAAATCGAGATCATCGCGACGGCATCGGGACGGCGCGGACCCTGTGCCGATTATCTCGTTCGCATGATGGACGCGCTGGACCGTCACGGTGTCGACGACCCCGAAATGCGGCGCCTCTGCGACCAGGTTTCGGCCTTCAGGCCGGGGGAAGACGCCGAAGACCCGCGTTGAGGGCGGCGATGAGGTCGCCCCGCATGCCCTTTGGTGCCGCCGCGACCAGCGCCACCTCCAGATAAGGGCGCTCGGGCAGTCGAAATTCGCCCGGATGGTCCCGTTCCGCCATTGCACGGGCGACATGAAAATTCAGGGCGGCGACATCGGCCCGGCCGTCGAGCGCCATGGCAAGGCTGGTCGCATAATCGACGCCGTCGCCGGTTTCGAGACCCGCCACGGCGCTCAGCCCTGCGAGTAGCGGCCCCGCGGCCGGACTGACGGCCCTGAGCCCGGCCGCGCCCCAGGCGGCGGGTCCGCCTTCCAGGTCGATGTCGGAACGTCCGGCGGCGGCGAAACCGGCCCCGCCCGTGATGACGATCGGGTCGGAGAAATCCATATCCCGGGACCGGTCCGCGCTCGCGCCCGTGCCGCATAGAAGGTCGACCTCGCCGCGTTCCAACGCGCCGGCCATGTCCGGCAGCGCCAGCGGGTGCCAGTCGAGTTCGAAGCCGGTGTCCGCGAGTGCGGCGGTCACCCGCTCGATGACAAGCCCGTTGGCATGGTCGTCCTCGAACCGGCAGAAGGGCGGGAAGTCGCGATGCGCGCCCAGGCGGACAACGCGCGGCGTCGCCATCGGACTTCCCGCCGCTCGGGTTCGCCCGATCATTCCTTCTTCATGGTGAATTCCTGGCCGCCACTGTTGCGCAGCTTGTAGATCATGGTGTCCGCGGCCGGAAAGGTCACGTCGGCGACGAACTTGATCGTCCCGAACATGATGGTGACGACCTTGCCGTCAAAAGTGTATTTGCCCTTCGTGTAGCGGCTGATGTTCATGTTGCCGTCCGCCTCGAAGGTGTATGTCTGTCCCGTGTTGTCCTTGGCGCCGGGGCCTTTGGCCTCGGTCACCTTCCAACTCCCGACAATCGACGGGTCGGCGGCGAGCGACGGGGTGGCTCCTGCAAATGCGACGACGAGGAAGAAAGAGAGTAGCAAGCGGGTCGTGCGTAGCATCGTGTCGGCTTCCTTTGCTGTTCTTCTCGGTTGGCATTGGCGCCACGCACCTGGCCCGCACCGCGTGGCTCCCTAGAGTGACGGGAGCCGGCATCGGTCGGCAAGTGACTTTTGCGGTGGTTGACAGGGCCGGCGCGGCTGCCTATTTTCCCGGCGAATCTTCATGGGCCCGCCCTTGGCGGCGCGCCGTTTTATGTTCGGGACCGGACCGATGAAAGTTGCATCTTCTTTGAAGACCCTGAAAAAGCGCCACAAGGATTGCCGTATCGTCCGGCGCAAGGGCCGCGTGTACGTCATCAACAAGACGAACCCGCGTTTCAAGGCGCGCCAGGGCTGATACCTGCGCGACGGCGGCCCTGACGGGCCCGCTGGAATACAGACCTGCCAAAGCGCGTCCCGACCGGGGCGCGCTTTTCCATTTTGTGCGCATGCGGGCGCACCCCGTGCCGAAGACCGCGACACCCGCCGCGGCCTTGGGCTAGACTTCGCGCGAACCTGCGCCGGACACCCCAGTGGGACACAAAAGCGGGACACCCCAGCGGGACACCCCAGTGGGACACCCCAGCGGGACGTCCAGGCGG
>CAYGKX010000264.1:3236-4013 GCA_964350225.1 uncultured Rhodospirillaceae bacterium
CGAGACTATGGTAGCGATGCCGGAGCCGGACCAAACGGTCCTGGCGCGTCGGGCGGAGATCGTCGCAGCGCTGGGGCGGATCGTCCCGGGCGAGGGGGTGATCTCCGAAGAGGACGAACTTCGGCCCTACGAGTGCGACGGCCTGTCCGCCTATCGCCAGCCGCCGATGGTCGTCGTTCTGCCCGACACGACCGAACAGGTCGCCAGGGTCCTGCGCTATTGCCGGGACGAGGGCATCCGGGTCGTGCCCCGCGGGGCAGGAACCTCGCTTTCGGGCGGCGCCCTGCCGCTCGCCGATGGCGTCCTGCTCGGCCTCGGCAAGTTCAAGCGGATCCTCGAGATCGACTATCCCAACCGTTGCGCCGTGGTGCAGCCAGGCGTGACCAACCTCGCCATCACCCAGGCGGTGGAGGGCGACGGCTTCTATTACGCGCCCGATCCCTCCAGCCAGATCGCCTGTTCGATCGGCGGCAACGTCGCGGAAAATTCCGGCGGCGTGCATTGCCTGAAATACGGGCTGACGACCAACAATGTGCTTGGCGTCGAGTTCGTCACACTCGACGGCGAGATCCTGCGTCTGGGAGGCAAGCATCTCGACGCGGAGGGCTACGACATCCTGGGCCTGGTCACGGGGTCCGAGGGACTTCTGGGCGTCGTAACCGAGGTCACCGTGCGCCTCCTGAAGAAACCGGAAACGGCCCGCGCCCTCCTCATCGGTTTCGACAGCAGCGAGGCCGCCGGCGACACGGTGGCGGCAATCATCGGCGCCGGCATCAT
>CAYGKX010000264.1:4023-6171 GCA_964350225.1 uncultured Rhodospirillaceae bacterium
GACAAGCCCGCGATCAACGCTGCCGAGGATTTCGTCCAGGCCGGCTATCCGCGCGACGCCGAGGCCCTTTTGATCGTCGAACTCGACGGCCCGGCGGTGGAGGTCGAACATCTGATCGAACGGGTCGCGGCGATCGCGAAGGAACGCGGGTCCACCAGCTTGCGCATCAGTGCCGACGCGGCCGAGCGGGAGCGTTTCTGGGCTGGCCGCAAGGCGGCCTTCCCCGCGGTGGGGCGTATCTCGCCCGACTATTACTGCATGGACGGGACGATCCCGCGCCGCCGCCTGCCGGAGGTGCTGGCCCGCATCCGCGCGCTGGAGGCGGAATATGGCCTGCGCGTCGCCAACGTCTTCCACGCCGGCGACGGGAACCTCCACCCCCTCATCCTCTACGACGCGAACAACGAGGGCGAGCTCGACAAGGCCGAGCGGATGGGCGCCGACATCCTGCGCCTGTGCGTCGAGGTCGGCGGGGTGCTGACGGGCGAACACGGCGTCGGCGTCGAGAAGCGCGACCTGATGGGCACGATGTTCGACGAGACCGACCTGAAGCAACAGCAGCGCATCAAGTGCGTCTTCGACCCGGACTCGCTCCTCAATCCGGGCAAGGTCTTTCCCACGCTCCACCGCTGTGCGGAACTCGGCCGCGTTCATATCCACCGCGGCGAAACCCGGTTCCCGGATCTTCCGAGATTCTGATGGTCGTGAGGCGATACCCGTTCCATCGCGCCGCGCTTCACGCGGGCGCCTACCCGTCGACCGGACGGGCGCGATGACCGAGACACTCGCCCCCAAGTCGGCTGAGGACGTCTTGCGTGCGTTGCGCTGGGCGCAGACCCATGAGGCGCCGCTGGAGATTGTCGGCGGGGGAACGAAGCGGGGCTGGGGCCGGCCGTCGGAGACGAACCATGTTCTCGACCTCGCCGCACTTTCGGGCATCGACCTTTACGAACCAGACGAACTGGTTCTCAGCGCCAAGGCGGCGACGCCCCTGGCGGAGATCGAGGCGGCGCTGGCGGAAGAGGGACAGGCGCTCGCCTTCGAGCCGCCGGATTTCGGTCCGCTCTTCGGCCAGCCGGCCGGGCGGCAGACACTGGGCGGAACAGTCGCCTGCAACCTTGCCGGTCCCCGACGCATCAAGGCCGGCGCGGCGCGGGACCACCTGCTCGGCTTTCACGCCGTCACGGGCCGTGGCGAGGCGATCAAGTCCGGCGGCCGGGTCGTGAAGAACGTCACGGGCTACGACCTCTCGAAGCTCGTCTCCGGCGCCTTCGGAACGCTCTGCGTGCTGACCGATCTTACGATCAAGGTCCTGCCGCGTGGCGAGAAGACCCGCACCGTCCTCCTCTATGCCCAGGACGACGAGGAGGCGGTTGCGGCCTTGGGGGAAGCCCTGAACTCTCCCCACGAACTCTCGGCCGCTGCCTACCTGCCCAAGGTCGTCGCCCTGCGCTCCGCCGTCGGGCGGGTGAAGGACCGCAACAGGTCGGTTACCGCCGTCCGGGTGGAGGGGCCGGGACCGTCCGTCGAACATCGATGCGCTGAGCTGCGCGCGCTCTGGGCGGCGCGGGGCGAGACGGAGGAACTGCACGGGCATAATTCGGGGGCGCTCTGGTCCGAGGTGCGCGATGTCGCTCCCTTGCTGCCGGACCCGGAAATGGCCATCTGGCGGGTCTCGGTCGCTCCTACGGCCGGGCCCGCGATCGCGGAGGCCGTCGTAGGGCAGCTTCGGGGCGAGACCTATTTCGATTGGGGCGGCGGCCTCGTCTGGGTCGCCGCGGAGCCCGGCCGGCGCGAGGCCGCGCAGATCCTGCGCGCCGCCATCGCGCGGGCGGGCGGGGGGCATGCCACGCTGGTGCGCGGACCGACCGTCTTGCGCCGCACGGTTCCGGTCTTCCAGCCGCAACCGGAGCCGCTGGCCCGGGTGACGCGCGGTCTGAAGGAACAGTTCGACCCGCGCGGCATCCTCAACCCCGGCCGGATGTACGAGGGGGTTTGAGGATGATTAACTCTGCCCTAGTTCAAAAGACATTGATGGTGAAGGCCGAATCGGGCAGCCAGGCTAGCGGCATTTTACTGACAAAGAATCACAAAGGGTTCTTTGTGACTGCAAAGCACCTATTCGACGGATCCAGAACAGACATTATT
>CAYGKX010000265.1:0-2384 GCA_964350225.1 uncultured Rhodospirillaceae bacterium
CCGTCCTTCTGATCCCGACCTTCGTCACCCTGATCTGGATGAGCGCCTTCGGCGGTGCCGCGCTGGAGCAGGTGCAGGGTCAGATCGGCGCCCTGGCCAACGGCATCAGCGATGTATCGCTCGCCCTCTTCCAGATGCTCGCCAACCTGCCGCTGACGACCGTCGCGTCGGTGATCGGCATCGTACTGGTGCTGGTCTTTTTCATCACCTCCTCGGACTCAGGCTCGCTGGTCATCGACAGCATCACGGCCGGCGGGAAGGTGGACGCCCCGGTGCCCCAGCGCATCTTCTGGGCGGTGATGGAAGGCGTGATCGCGGCGGCGCTCCTGGTCGGCGGCGGCGGGAACGCCCTTGGCGCCCTGCAGGCGGCCGCCATCACCGTCGGGCTGCCCTTCGCGGTCGTCCTGCTCATCATGTGCGTCAGCCTCTATATGGGGCTGCATCACGAGCAGAAATACATCCTGCCCGAGGAGGAGGGCGCGGCGAAGCCCGCCTCCTGACGACAGGTACGAGGTGAGTAGGGGAACGGCGGCCTTCGGGCCGCCGTTTTCCGTTTGACCTGTTCCGGGCCCCGGGGTGCCTCCATATCGCTTCCGGCCGGACAACATGCACGGGAGGACGAGATGCTGAACGAGACCCAGGAACGTCTCTGCGCCGACAACGAGACGGACTTCTCCGACCTGAAGGCGGTCTTCATCAACTGCACCCTGAAACGATCGCCGGATGTCTCGCACACCGAGGGATTGATGCGGGTGTCGATGGCGATCATGGCGAAGAACGGCGTCGCCGTGGACCTTGTCCGCGCCGCCGACCACGACATCGCCTATGGCGTCTATCCCGACATGACCGAGCACGGGTGGGCCCGGGACGACTGGCCCGCGCTGTATGAGAAGGTCCGGGCAGCGGATATCCTCGTGCTCGGCACGCCAATCTGGCTGGGCGAGAAGTCCTCGATCTGCACCAAGGTGGTCGAACGGCTCTATGGCATGTCCGGCAAGCTGAACGATGCCGGGCAGTATGCCTACTACGGCAAGGTCGGCGGCTGCATCGTCACAGGCAACGAGGACGGCGTGAAACACTGCGCGATGAGCGTCCTCTACGCCCTCCAGCACCTCGGCTGCGCGATCCCGCCACAGGCGGACGCAGGCTGGATCGGCGAAGTGGGCCCGGGGCCGTCCTATCTCGACGAGGGCTCCGGCGGGCCCCGGAACGACTTCACCCAGCGCAACACCACTTTCATGACCTGGAACATGATGCATCTGGCCCGGATGCTGAAGGACGCGGGCGGGGTTCCGGCCCATGGCAACCAGCGCTCGGAATGGGACGCCGGCTGCCGCTTCGACCATCCGAACCCGGACTACCGGTAGGCATCAGGCGCTCATCTGTTCCAGCAAGTCTGCGGTCGCGGCCGGCGCCGTGACCATGGCGTCGTGGCCGGTGGCGAGATCGGCGATCTGCCAGCCCGCGATGCGCGCCCTTTCGTGCATCGCGACCGCTGGCGGGTAGACGGGATCGGTGCAGCGGATATAGGCGAGTGGCAGGCCGTTGCCCGGCGGTCGCGACAGATGGAGCGGCGTCGTGAAGGTCGCGAAGGGGTGGGGCGTCAGCCGCGATTCCACAAAGGCGATGTCGTCCGGCTGTGTCACGCCAAATGCGCCGACAGGCGCCGGCGGCAGGCTCACCCCGCCGCTCGCCGCATCCGCCTGCCGGGCGCGATCCTGCGCGATCTCGGGCGGCAGGAGGTCAAGCCAGCATTCGCCGTCATGGAGGATCGCCGCGTCAAGGAAGATCAGCTTCGCGATCCGGTCCGGCACCCTGTCAGCGGCGCCGAGGATGGGTAGTCCGCCGAAGCTGTGCCCGACCAGGACCACGTCGCGCAAGTCCTCGAAGACGAGGTGATTGACCACGTCCTCGACGAAAGTCGTCAGGGTGATGGAGGGGGACATGAGGTGGCAGCGCTCGCCGAGCCCGCTATGGGTCGGTGTCGTCACCCGGTGGCCCCGATTGCGCAGGATCTCCGCAACTCGCGCCCAGCACCAACCGCCGTGCCAGATACCGTGGACCAGCACATATGTCTTCCTGTCATCCGGCATCGACCGCTCCTCTTCTCGTCGCCGCGCGGAGGCCCGCACCCTTGCCGCAGCCAATCGAATCTGTCTTAGAATAGGCCAAAACGCGGAAGGCAGGGTACCAGGGAGAGACCCCACCCATGGCGGAAAAGAACGAAGTGCCGAGCGGATCGAACCGGCCCCCGCGCCTGTCGGTCGACAACCAGCCGACCCCAGAGGAGGTCTTTCACGGCCCGAAACACCAGGACTACGACGCGGCCTGCGGCTTCGTCATCGAGGACGGGTTCCGGCGCTTCAACGCCGCGAACGACACCT
>CAYGKX010000265.1:2394-6157 GCA_964350225.1 uncultured Rhodospirillaceae bacterium
TGATGACCGGGCTCGCGCTGATGATCGGGATCTGGACGAACGGGTCCGCAGCGAGAAGGCGATCAGGTGGTTCAAGTCGATGTTCACCCACGGCATCGGCGTCAGGAACACCGAAGGCTATAGGGCAAAGGACTTCGCCGCGCGGAATGCCGCCTGGGTCGGTGCCAACCTGCTGATCGAACGCAAGCTGAAGGACGACCGGCACGACGGCTTTCTCGACGACCTGAGCCCCTACGCCCCGGCGGCGCCGGAAAAGCAACCCGTCGACGACCCGGCGGAGATGGCCGCCGAACTGAAGCAGGTCGCGCGCATATTCGGCGCCGACCTCGTCGGCATCACCTCGACCGATCTTCGCTGGCACTACACGAAGCGCTTCAACGCCCGGACCCTGTCGGAAAAGGAAAATGTCGATTGCGAGGGGCTGCCCAACTGCATCGTGGTAGGGACGGAGATGCCGGGGAAGGTCATCCAGACGATGCCGTCGGCGCTCGGCGGGGTCGCCGCCGGCTACGGCTATTCGAAGGACGGGCTGACCTTGATGTCTATCGCCCAGTTCATCCGGAACATGGGGTACAAGGCGGTCGCGAGCCTGAACGACACGGCCCAGTGCGTGCCCTATGCCATCCAGGCGGGGCTCGGCGAATATGGCCGGCACGGTCTCGTCATCACCAAGGAGTACGGCCCGCGTCTCCGCTTCGGCAAGATCTTCACCGACATGCCGCTCGACCACGACGCGCCGGCAAGCTTCGGCGTGAAGGAATTCTGCGAGATCTGCCGGAAGTGTTCCGAGGCCTGCCCGCCCCAGGCGATCCCGCACGGGGAGCCAAACGGCGCCTTCCACAATCAGTCAAACTTCGTCGGCGTTCGGAAATGGAACGTCGATGGCGAGAAATGCTTCAAGTTCTGGGCCAACCAGGGCACCGAGTGCGGCATCTGTATCCGGGTCTGCCCCTACAACAAGTTGCCGGAGAGCCGGGCTGGAAAGATCTATTTCCGCTTCTGGAAGTGGCTGGCCGGGACCCCGGCGCGACGCCTCGCGCTCTGGCTCGATACGAAGCTGGGCTTCGGCAAGCGGTTCAAACCGGACTGGTGGTGGAAGGACCGGCCAGGCTGGTAAACCGCAAAGCCCGAACATATCTAACGCGTAAGATATTTACGCGTGAATAGCTTGGCCGTAAGCTGCTTTTCTCGACTTCGAAACGTGCCTGGGGGTAAGGGCCATGCAAACGCTCTACGATCTCGTCTGGATGCAGGCCGACCGGTCGCCCAACGCACCGGCGCTATGGGACGACCGGACGGACCGCACGCTGACCTATCGTCAGCTTATGGAGGAGGTCGACCACATCGCCGCAGGTTTCGCCGCCCGGGGCATCGGTCCCGGCAGCCGGGTCGCGACCTGCCTGCCGAACCTGTGGGAGCATTGCCTCGCCGTTCTTGCGCTGCAACGGATCGCCGCCGTCCCTGCGCTCATCAACGCCCGGCTCAAACCTGCCGATGTCGCCCGGCTGGTCGAAACCGGCGGCATGGCCGGCGCCCTCGTCTTGCCCGTCCCGGAGCTCGCGGCGGCCGTCGCGGATGCCCTGCCGGACGGCGCCCCGCTCTTCACGGTCGGCGAGGCGCCGGGGGCGGAGGACTTCGCCGCCTGTCGCGATGACCCGGCGACCCTGCCACCGGTCCCGCGACCCGATCCGGAAGATCCCTGCATGATCTTCTATACCTCCGGCACAACGGGGCTGCCCAAGGCGGCCGTTCTCGCACACAAGACCAGCGAACATCGGATCGTCTGGCTCGCGACCCAGGGCGGGCTCCGCCATGGGCCGCACAACCGGGCGCTCGGCTTCATGCCGCTCGCCCATTGCATCGGCTTCTACGGCGTTTTCCTCGTCACGCTCGCCTTCGGCGGCACCTATCAGGTCATGTCCGCCTTCGACCCGGCGGCCGCCATCGATCTCGTGGAAAGCCGCGAACTGACATACGCCTTCGCTGCCCCGACCCTCTATTATGCCATCACCAAGGCGCCCAATTACGCGCCGGAGCGGATGCGCTCGATGCAGCTCGCCCTTTATGGCGGGGCGATCATCGACCCGGCGCTGGTTGAGCACATCGACAGCACCTGGGAAAACTGCACGATCCGCCATATCTACGGCACGACGGAGACCATGTGCTCCGCCTACAACCCGGATCCCGTGGGCGACGCGAACGCCTTGCGCCCCGGTTACTATACCCGCCTCCGCTACATCAGGATGGGCGGCGGGCCGGAGGACACGATCGGGCCTGGCGAGGAAGGCGAACTCATCGTCGATGCCGATGTCGACACGATCTTCACGGAGTATCTGGGCCGGCCCGATGCCACCGCCGAGAAGAAACGCGACGGCTGGTACTACACCGGCGATGTCATCACGGTGGACGAACGGGGGTATTTCACCCTGCGGGGCAGGGTCGACGACATGATCCGGTCGGGTGGAGAAAGCATCCACCCGGAGGAAGTCGAACGCATGTTGCGCGCCCACCCCGCGGTCGACGATTGCGCCGTCATCGGATTGTCCGATCCTCATTGGGGGCAGGCGGTCGTCGGCTGCGTCGTTTCGGCCGGCGGTGTCGACCCCGCCGACCTGGAAGCCCATGCGAAGGCGTCGGAACTGGCCGGCTTCAAGCGGCCGCGCGCCTATTTCATTGCCGATGAGATCCCGCGCAATCCGGGCAACGGCAATATCCTGCGGCGCCTCTTGCGCGACGCCGCCGGGGCCGCGCGGGACTCCGGCGACACGGCCTACCGCCCCATCGGCGGATGACCGCCGCCTACTGCTTGTCAGGCGGCACCGGCGGTACCTTCTCCGGGATGATCTTCGGGTTCTGGACCCAGACGCGGCGCTGCTCGTTACGACACCGCTGGGAGGTCACGGTTTCCCGCCGGCACTGGGTCTGCATGGCACAGGCCCGGTACGGCACGCGCTTCAACTCCTGCCGCGGCGGGTTGCAGGTCGAGCAGTAGCGCGTCTCGAAGCGATAGCTGGTCTGGCAGGTCCTGACTGGCTGACAGCGCTGGACGGAGCGGGTGACAGGCTCGCACACCCGTACAGTCCGGTAGACCCATTCCGCTGATGTCACCCCGGGCGCCCCGACGATCAGCAGCGCGGCGACACCGATGGAGAGGACGGTTCTGGCGGAGCCCGACATCATCCCTACCATATGGTCCCGCCCGGCCGCGCGCCCAAGAGCCCCCGGCCCCGCAATGCCGTTTCCCTTCGAGCGGCCGCCGATTATGGTACCGAACAACCTATAGAATGGAGGGACGCGTGAGCGAGGATACGACGGAAAGCAAGAGCGGCGGGCGGCTGGAGAAGGTGTTGGCCGCGGGCCATTTCGCGATGACCGCAGAGACCTCTCCGGCGGCGACGGCGGATCTTTCGCCGCAGCTCGAACGCCTGAAACCCCTGGTCGGCCTGGCCGATGCCGTCAACGTCACCGACGGCGCGACGGCAAAGGCCCATGTCTCGAGCCTGGTCGTGTCCCTGCGCATGGTGGAGATGGGGATCGAGCCGGTGCTGCAATTCACCGTCCGCGACCGGAACCGCATCGCACTTCAGGGCGATCTTCTCGGCGCCGGGGCGGCCGGCATCCCGAACATCCTCTGCCTGACGGGCGATGACCCGAAGAAGGGCGAGGAGCCGGACGCGAAGCCCGTCTTCGACCTCGATTCCGCGAGCCTCATCGCCCTCGCGCGGAAGATGCGGGACGCGGGAAAGCTCAACAACGACCGCGA
>CAYGKX010000266.1:0-998 GCA_964350225.1 uncultured Rhodospirillaceae bacterium
AGCGTCAGAACCTTCGCCATGAGCTCACCCGGAAGACGAGACACCGATGATGCGACCGCCGCCGGCGGCGGCGGACGCCCGCGCCGGCTGGACCGGCGGCGCCTCCGCTATCTGCGGGCATTGGGCGTTTATCTGCGGCCCTACAAGGCGCGCCTCGCCCTCGCGCTCTGCGCCCTGGTGATTGCCGCGGCGAGCGTCCTGACCTTCGGAACCGGTCTCCGCTGGCTGGTCGACGAGGGATTCAAGTCCGGGTCGGACAGCCACCTCGACATGGCCCTGATCGGGCTGTTCGTGATCGTTGCCGTTCTGGCGGCCGCAACGGCGTTGCGTGCCTATCTCGTCGCCTGGCTGGGTGAGCGCGTCGCGGCGGACCTCCGGCGCGACGTCTTCGGGAACGTGCTGCGCCTCGATCCCGCCTTCTACGAGACGACCCCGACCGGTGAGGTCCTGTCCCGCATTACGACGGATACGACCCTCTTGCAGACCATCGTCGGGTCTTCCGCCTCGATGGCGCTGCGCAACCTGCTGATGATGATCGGCGGCGTCATCATGATGGCGATCACGAGCCCGAAACTGACGGCGCTTGCCCTGCTCATCGTGCCAGCCGCGGTGCTACCGATCGTGTTCTTCGGCCGCCGGGTCCGTCGCCTTTCGCGGACCAGCCAGGACAGGCTGGGCGATGTCGGCGCCCATATCGACGAGACCCTCAACGCGGCGGCCACGATCCAGGCGTTCAACCGGGAGGGTTCGACCCGCAGCCGTTTCGATCGGGAAGTCGAAGGCGCCTTCGATGCAGCCGCGCAGCGCAGTCTGGCCCGATCCGCCCTCGCCGGCACCGTCATCCTCCTGGTCTTCGGTGCCATTGGCATGATCCTCTGGACCGGTGGTCAGGATCTGGTGGAAAAGCGCATCACGGCGGGCGAACTGTCGGCCTTTGTCTTCTATGCCGCCCTGGTCGCCACCGGAACCGGCGATCTGCACGGCCTCGGCCGCGCGGC
>CAYGKX010000266.1:1008-6147 GCA_964350225.1 uncultured Rhodospirillaceae bacterium
CTGGGGGCAAGCGAGCGGCTGGTCGAGCTTCTGAACGCCCGACCGGACATCGCCGCCCCGGCAACGCCCGTCCCGTTGCCGACACCGCCCGCGGGGGCCGTCCGCTTCGATCAGGTGCGCTTCGTCTACCCCGCCCGGCCGGAAACACCGGCGCTAACCGACTTCTCCCTCGATATCGCGCCCGGCGAGCGGGTGGCCCTCGTTGGCCCGTCCGGCGCGGGCAAGACAACGGTCTTCCAGCTGTTACTGCGCTTTCACGACCCCGAGGCCGGCAGCGTGACGGTCGACGGGGTCGACCTGCGCGCGGCGGACCCGGCGGACGTGCGGGCACGCATCGGTCTGGTCCCGCAGGAGCCGGTCATCTTCACCGGCACGGTCGCGGAGAACATTGCCTTCGGCCGGCCCGACGCGACCCGGGAGGAGATCGAGGAAGCCGCCCGGACGGCCGCGGCCGACGGGTTCATCGCAACCTTGCCGCAGGGGTTCGAGACCCATCTCGGCGAGAAGGGGATGCGCCTGTCCGGCGGTCAGCGCCAGCGCATCGCCATCGCCCGCGCCGTTCTGCGCGACCCGGCGATCCTGCTGCTCGACGAAGCGACGAGTGCCCTCGACGCGGAGAGCGAGCGCCAGGTTCAGCAGGCGATAGAACGCGTGATGACGGAACGCACGACCCTCGTCATCGCACACCGCCTTGCGACCGTTCTCAAGGCCGACCGGATCGTCGTCCTGGAGGCGGGCCAGGTCGTGGCCCAGGGGCCGCACGCAGAGCTGGTCCGGACGAACCCACTCTACGCCCGGCTCGCCGAATTGCAGTTCACCGACGCGGCGGCGTAGCGGCCCGGTAGGCATTCGGGCTGCTCCCTGCGTATCGATTCTTGTCGCTGCCCGTCATTCCCCATTTGGAGAAACTGCCGATGCCCCGCATACCCGGCCTCACCAGGATCCTGCCCCTGACGCTTACTCTCACCGCGATCTTTGGCTTCGCCGCAATCGCCACCATCGCCCCTGTCGCACCGACGCACGGCCAGCCCACCGGCAAGGTTGCCGACTGCCGTGTCGGGTCAGGGGGCAAGGTCGTCTTCGCTGGCAAGTGCCGCTTCGTCCCAGATGGTCCGCGCGGCTCCTTCGCCCTGTCGTCGGTCCGCGGGGACGTTCCGCTCTACGGCTCCATCCTCGTCGTCACTGTGACCATCTTGCAGCCGGGCGTCGCCGAGGTCCGCGGCCTGACCCGGGCGGGCGTCAATTCGCGCTGGGGCGAGGCGCGCCGGTCCACCCGCGACCGCGCCTGCTGGGTCGGCTCCGATTTCCGCGTCTGCGCCTGGTAGGCGGCCGAGATCGTCCACCCCGCCCCCAAACCGGCCCGGAACGACGGGAAAAGCACCAAGAGCCTAAAGGGTTTGGAGAGAAACCCGCTCTCTAAATGAACATCGAAAAATCGAGCGGGCATTCGGGGCTGGGGGACACTTGACTGAAACGGCACGCAGGCGTGCGGACGACGCCTTCGAGGATCACTTCGTCCAGAATGCCATGATGCGCCGTGTACGCGAGACACGCCGCGCAGGGCTTTATCCCTACTACAAGGAGCAGACGCCGGTCGGCCTGAACGAGGTCGAGATCGACGGGCAGCGCCTGCTGCAGCTGGGTTCCTCCAACTATCTGGGGCTCGCGCAGGATCCGCGGATCGCTGAGGCGGTGGCGGAAGCGCTCAGGCGTTACGGGACCTCGTCGACCTCCAGCCGTCTTCTGACCGGCACCCGCCCGCTTCACCATCAGCTTGAGGAAGAACTCGCCGACTTCTTCGGGAAAGAGGCAGCCCTCGCCTTCGCTACCGGGTACCTCGCGAATGTCGGGGCCATCCCCGCCATCGTCGGCCCCGGGGACGCCGTCTTCTACGATGTCGAAGTACATGCCTGCCTGATCGACGGGATCCGCCTGTCGGGCGCCGAGGCCCACCGCTTCCGGCACAACGACGTGGCCCACCTGGCCCAGAAACTGAAGGCCTGCGACACGGAGCGGAAGCTGGTCGTCGTCGACAGCCTCTATTCGCTGAACGGCGACCTCGCACCGCTGAACGAGATGCTCGACGTAACGGACGCGGCCGGCGCCTGGATCTTCCTCGACGATGCCCACGGCGTCGGCGTCCTGGGACCGGGCGGCCGCGGCCTTGCCGCTGCGATGGGGGTGGACGACCGGATTCCGATCATCATGGGCGTCTTCAGCAAGTCCTTCGCCTCCACGGGCGGCTTCGTCGCCGGCAGCGCGGCGCTGATCGACCATCTGCGGTTCAACGCGCGCTCGTATCTCTTCAGCAACGCCATCGCCCCGGCACAGGCCGCCGCGGCGCTGGCGTCGCTGCGCATCCTCCGTTCCGAGCCGGAGCTGGCGGCCCGGGCCATGAGCCTCGCCGACGAGGCACGGGAGGCCCTGCGCGATATGGGCTGGCGCTGCGGCGGCGACGGCAGCCAGATGGTCCCGATCCTGATCGGCGACGACGTCCTCACCTTCCGGGTCGCCAAGGCCCTGGCCGGGGCGGGTGTGAGCGTCAGCCCCGCCGTCCATCCCGGCGTGCCCAAGGGCAAGGATCTGCTGCGCATCGGCTTCCCACCCACATTGACGTCCGCCGAAATGGCCTTCGCGCTGGCCGCGTTCTCGCGGGTCGCACGGGAGATACCGGAAGCGCTGGAGAGGTCCGCCCTGCCCCGGACGGCCCGGGCCGACCGCGCAGCGGAGCTCGCCACGTCATAGGTTCGGCGCCGCCGGCCCGCCACAGGCCGGTGGGGCTGGAGAGGACCCGGATACCACTGCCTTGGACCGTCGGCGACCTCGTCGCCTGGCCCGGGCCGATCCCCTTGCCGCCTTCTGTGCGAGAAAGCATGCAGCGCGGGCTTTTGCGTCCCCGCGGAACCGCAGGTCGAAGGTCCATGGTTGGGCAATCTGCCCAGAGCACGTCCGCTCTAGCGATTGGTGATCTTGAGCTCGATCCGGCGATTGCGGGCGTAGGCTTCCTCGGTCTCCGCCTTGTCGAGCGGGTGGAACTCGCCGAACCCGGCGGCGACCACGCGGTTCGCCGGTATGCCTTCCTGGATCAGGAACTTGACGACGGCGATCGCGCGGGCGGCCGACAGCTCCCAGTTCGAAACGAACTTCGTACGGATCGGCCGGATGTCGGTATGGCCGTCGACCCGAAGGACCCAGTCGATGTCGGAGGGGATCTTCGCCGCAATGTCCTTGAGGGTCTTGGCCAGCTTGGCAAGCTGCTCGCGACCGCCCTCCTGCAGCTCGTCGGAGCCCGACGGGAACAACACCTCCGACTGGAAGACGAACCGGTCGCCGACGATCTTGACGTCGGACCGGTTGCCCAGGGCCTCCCGAAGGCGCCCGAAGAATTCCGAGCGGTAGCGCTGCAACTCCTGAACCTTGGTGGCGAGCGCAGCGTTGAGCCGGGTCGACAGGTCCTTGATCTTGACTTCCTGGCCCTTCCGCTTCGCCTCAGACGCCTCCCGCGCCTCCTGGATGGCCCGGAGCTGCTGGCGAATGGCGGCAAGCTGCCGGTTCAGGACAACGATCTCGGCCGCCTGCTTGTCGGTCAGCTCCATTGCCTCCTTCGTCGCCTTTTCGGCTTCCTCGGCGCGGACCAGCAGACCGCTGCCGCGGGTGCGCGCATTCTCGAGATCCTTCCTCAGGGCGACGCCCGCCTTCTCCGCCGCCAGCAGCTTGGCCTTGGCGTCCTCGAGTTGGGCTTTCAGCACCTTGTTCTCGGCAAGGGCCTCGGCGAGCTTCTCCTGCAGGAGCTTCATTGCGCCGGTGATCTTGGCCATCTGGCCGGCCAGCGCCTCGTTGCGATCGGCGAGCGTGGTCAGCCGTTTCTCCAGGGCCTCGTTCGCACCGGTCACACCGGCCACGCGTTTCTCGAGGGCCGATTTCTCGCTGGCCAGCGCGTTCATCTTGCGTCGCAGGTCCTCGCGGTCGCCGATGACCCCGGCAATCTTCTTCTCGAGCTCCTTGTTCGCCGCCTCCGCCTTGGCGATGAGCGCCTTCAGCATCTCCCGCCGGGCCTCGAGCTGGCCCAGGGTCTTCATCAGATCCTGGCGCTCCTTGTCGGCGGCGGCGAGCCGGCCGGACAGGCGGTTTCGCTCCGCGAGCAGCTTGTCGCGGGCGGTGATCGTCGCGCGCAGCTCCGCCATGATATCGGTGAGGGTCTTGCGCGCCTGTTCGCCCTTGGCCTGCTCGAGAGCGAGCATCCGCGCGAGCTGCTCGATCCGGGTATTGAGCTGGTTGATCTTCTTGTCCCGCCCGGACAGGGCGTTGCCCAGGAAGAACTGGGCCGCCATGAAGACCATCGATACGAACAGAATGATGATGAGCAGGCTCGACAGCGCATCGACGAAGCCTGGCCAGATGTCGAAGGCGTTCCGGTTGCCGCGACCGCGCACAGCCATCTATCTACCGCTCAATCTATTCGTTTCGTCCGCCGCCGGTCGGGCGGCGTCGGATCGTCGTCATCGTCCCTTGTTACGGAAGAATGTGGCGAATCGTGGGGCGCCGACGTCGCGATCGTCAGGCTGGCCAGGGTCCGCGCCAGGATGCGGAACTCGTTTCGCAGCTCGCGCAGCATCTCCTGCCGTCCAGCCGCATTGTCCTCGAGCATGCGTTGAAGGGCCGGGCGGAATTCGAGCTGCTGCTCGCCCAGCGTCGCCGCCAGCTGACGGAACTCGCTGCGCAGCTGGTTGATCAGTTCCTGCCGCCCGAAGGCCTGTTCGTCGCCGAGCCGGGCCAGGATCGGCTTCATCTCGATCTGCGATTCGGCGAGCCGGGCCATCAGGTTCTGCTCTGTCCGCATCTGCTCGGTGAGCATGCCCAGCCGGTCGACCAGCTGATTGAGATTGCGGTTCGTCTCCGCCCGCTCCCGCTCGCCTCGGCCCAGCGTCTCCTGCATCTCGTCCATCGTTTCGGCCGTATGCTCGAGCAGGGCCTGAAGATAGGCGGGTACCGTGTCGGCCGGGTCACCGTCGGGGTCTTCGGGGACCGCCGTCAGCCGGGTCATGCCGGAGAGCCAGTCCTCAAGATCCGTGTAGAACCGGGTCTGCGCCTGGCCGTCCTGGAGGGCGAGGAACCCCAGGATCAGCGACCCGCCGAGAC
>CAYGKX010000267.1:0-6087 GCA_964350225.1 uncultured Rhodospirillaceae bacterium
GGCTGGTCGACGTGTTCGCCGAGGGGTTCGATCTCGGCATCCGCACCGCGGACCGCGTGCCCAGCGACATGATCGCGATCCCGCTGGGGGAGGCCCGCCGCTTCGCCGCGGTGGCGTCGCCGTCCTACCTGCGGGGCAGGGACGTTCCGCGCATCCCGCAGGACCTGCTCGAACATGCCTGCATCCGGGTGCGCCTGCCCAACGGCGCGCTGTATCGCTCGCATTTCGAGAAGGAAGGGCAGCCCGTGCAGAGCGACGTTCGCGGGCCGATCACGCTCGACGAGGCGACACTCGCCCGGCGGGCGGCGCTGGAGGGCGTCGGGATCGGCTTTTTCATGGAGCCCGATGTCCGCGAGGACATCTCGGCCGGTCGTCTGGTGCCGGTCCTGGAGGACTGGACGCCGCCGCTTGCGCCCTTGTGCCTCTATTATCCCAGCCGGCGGAACCCGTCGGCGGCGTTCAAGGCCTTCGTCGACCTCGCCCGTGAGGTTGCCAGGTCGAGACGCCCGTAAGTCGCCGGACGTTTCGGGCGCGCCGCACCGGCACGCTCCCTTCGGCCCGACGCCCCGCCGCCTCTTCCTACTTCGTCGAGTAGAGCAGCTTGCAGAGCGACAGTTTCAGGAGGGCCGAGCGGACGTCGTTGAGGCGGAAGCCGTAGGTCTTGCGCTGTCCCTCGATCGTGCCGTCCCGGTCCTCGATATAGAGGAGGTCGGAGGTCTGCAGCGCGCTCAGGAGCTTCACGTCGCCGCGGATCGAGAACCAGATCTGGTTCGGGCGGCTGGAGACGACGGTGCCGAGCAGCGGCTTTGTATAGCGCCGGACCCGGGAGGTACGTGTGTTGCCGTTCGCGTCCCGCCGGCGCCGCTCGCTGTAGAGGCGGAATTCCATCGTCGAGCGCGTGTTGGGGTCGAGCTTCCATTGCGGATGGCCGATCGAGACCCAGACCGAGTCGTTGTCGAGCTGGGCAAAATAGAGCCGGCGGTCCGAGACGAATTCGACCCAGATCTCGCACCGGGTGAAGGTCTTGCCCCGCATGACGACCTTTCCTTCCCAGTTCCCCGTATAGAAGCTCTGGGCGGCGGCGGGGGCTGCCGGGAGTGTCATGCCGATCGTGGCGGCGATGACGAGGGCGGCGGCAAGAACGAAGACGCGCGACATCACATTCCTCCGAAGCTGCGGCTCGCCGGACGGCGATCTCCTGGGCCGAAGCCTACGAAGCCCCGGCCCGCCCGACAAGAGGGAGCCACGGGACACGGGCGCGCGCCCCGTCTATCTGCCCCCCGTCTATCCGCCGCCCGTCGCGGAGCCGCGTGCCCGGGGCGGCGCCATGTCCCCGGATGCGGCGTCCTCCGGCGGATCCTCGCGGTTGCCGGCCCCGCCGTCCTCGTGATGCCGCGCGACCTGGCCGAGCGAGGGCCAGGCGGGCCGCGTCGCGACATCCTTGGACTGGCAGCCGGAACAGCGGAGCCGGGCGCCGACCTCCGGCACCGGCAGGGCGGGACCAAGTTCCGCCGCCAGCCGTTCCGACGGCAGCTCCGCATTGTGGCCGCAGCGGTTGCACCAGCAGAAGACGGCGAGGCCGCGGGCGGCAATGTCGCCCAGGGTCGTCGGCGCGCTGGTCCGCGAGCGCCGCCGTTCCTCGCGATCGATCGCCTCCCGCTTCATGCGCCCCATGGCCCGCGTCCCGTGTCTCGTCGTCCGAGAAGAACATAATGAGAACAAATGAGGGAGAGTCAAGCGCCCCGCCGGGATCGTTGCCGGCGGAGCGCACAGGCCCGTATCGACGCAAAAAGGGTAGGGGCTAGTTGTCGGTCCAGACGACCCGAAGGCGCTTTTCCAGCGCGGTAACAATGTCGGACAGGTTCTGCGACTGCTTCAGTTTCCGAGGCCCGGACTGCAGGATATAGCCCCGCTTGCCCTTGCCGCCGCCGATCTTGACGATCGCGTAGAGGGGCGTTTCGTTAGACCGGCGGAAGATCGAGAACACGGCCCGGTCGCCCTGCTGATCGATGGCGTAGTCGCGCCACTCCCCGCTCATTACCCGGCGGCTGTAGAGGCCGAGCAGCTGGAACAGTTCCTGACGGTCGAAAAAGGTCTGCTTGCCGTTGGCGCCCTTCGTCGTCGCGCCGTGGTGCCGGTAATCCTCGAAACGGATCAGTGTCGCCATTGCCGGTCCCGTTGACGTCCCCTCCAGGCGGTTGCGCCCGGCCCATGGCGTGGCGGGCGTGACAACCTTGTGACAGTGTTTCGAAAAGCGGCCGGCTTGTCCAGCATCGCGGGCTCGATGGCCGAGTGCCGAGGACGGTGGCCGAGACGGCGGGGCAGACGGTAAGGCGGACCTGGTGGGCCGGAGCTGGCGGACCGGAGCTGGCGAACCGGACCTGGCGGGCAGGGCGTGCGGGACGGTGCGGGGAGGTGCGCGCCGGGTCGATTGCGTTCGACAGGCTCGCATACTATATGTGGCCGCCGGAAACGAACCCCGCCGCCCGACACAGCCCGACCAAGAGGATTTCCGCGTTGGCGCGCCCGCCCAAGACACCGTCCAAATCACCCCGCCAGTCCATCAAATCGATCCGCCCGAGCAAGAAAGCCGGCGACGAGATGGATCGCGAGGAGGAGCTGTTCTTCCAGGAAGTCGACGAAGAGCTCAAGCAGGAGCGCTATCTCGGCATCTGGCAGCGCTATGGCAAGATCTTCGTCGCCGTCGCGGTGATCGTGGTCGCGGGCGTCGTGGCCTATCAGTATTGGCAGTCCGACAAGCGGTCGAGCGAGCTGGCGGCGAGCACTCAGTTCGCCGAGGGACTGCGCCTTGCGGCCGACGGAAAGGCCAAGGAAGCTGCGGTTATCTTTGGTGTTCTCGCCAAGAACGCACCCTCCGGCTACGCGGCCCTGTCCCGCCTCCAGGAAGGCGCGCTGAAGGCCAAGGAGGGCGATGCCAAGGGGGCGGCCGCGATCTACAAGGCACTGGCCGACGACGGCGATGCGCCCCAGTCGCTGCGCGACGCGGCGGCAGTCCTCTGGGCCGTCAGCGCCTATGGCACGGCCGACCCGGCGGCGATGATGGCCCGTCTCGACCCGCTGGTCACGGACGACAGCCCCTGGCGCCATTCGGCGCGGGAGATGTGGGCCCTGTACGCCGAAAAGGCGGGCAAGAAGGACGAGGCCCGGGCCATGTTCAAGAAGCTTGCCGACGACCGGGACGCGCCGAAGGAAATGCGCGGCCGGGCGCATGAGATGCTGGCCATTCTCGGCCAGTCGTGACGACGCAGCGACGGTCGGACCTGCACAGACGGAATAGGGTAAGCGAATGCTGAAACGGGTGCTTTCTCTCCTGCTCTTGGCGGCGGCATTGCCGGCGTGCTCGACGCTCGAGTCGATCAACCCGTTCAAGGAGAAGGCGGGCCCGCCCCTGCCCGGCAAGCGGGAAGCCGTGTTGCCGCCGGAGCGGCTGATCCAGGCCGACCCGCGGATCGCCAATGTCCGCATCGCGCTGCCGCGCCCGGCGACCAACGCCGCCTGGCCCCAGTCGGGCGGATATGCGAACCACGCGATGCATCATCTGACCCTGGCGAACGATCCGAAGCGCGCCTGGTCGGTCAGCATCGGCGCCGGGTCCTCCAAACGGTCCAAGGTCCTTTCCCAGCCGGTCGTCTCCGACGGGCGCGTCTTCACCTTCGACACCCGCGGCCGCGTCCGCGCTTTCGAGGCGTCGAGCGGCCGGCGCCTCTGGGAGGCGAATGTCCTGCCGAAGGGCGAGAAGGACGGTGATCTCGGCGGTGGCGTCGCCGTCGAGGGCAACCGGGTCTTCGTGACGACCGGATCGGCGGAAATTCTCGCGCTCGAAGTCGGGACGGGCAAGATCCTGTGGCGCCAGCCGATGGGGGCGCCGGCGCGCGCCGCGCCCGCCGTCTCGGCGGGTCGCGTTTTCGCCGTCTCCGTCGAGAACGAAGTGCGCGCTTTTGCGGCCGAAAACGGACGGCGGCTGTGGACCTACACCGGTGTCGCCGAATCGGCCATCATTCTTGGCGCGGCATCGCCGGCGGTCGAGGGGGGCGTCGTCGTCGTGCCGCTGACGACGGGCGATCTGGTGGCGCTCCGCGTCGAGAATGGCCGTACGCTGTGGAGCGAGCGGCTGGCCGCCGCGCGCCGGCGCGACGCGGTCAAGAACCTCTCCGACATTCGCGCCAATCCTGTCATCGACCGGGGCGTCGTATTCGCCATCAGCAATGCCGGCCGGCTCGCCGCAATCAGCCTGCGCAACGGCCAGCGGCTGTGGGACGTCGATGTCGGCGGGCTGCAGACGCCGTGGGTCGCGGGCGACTATGTCTATCTCGTCACGCGCGACGGCCTTCTCGTCGCGGTGGTGCGCGACTCAGGACGGATCCGCTGGGTCATCCGGCTCGACCGCTTCGTCGACGACCGCGACCTCAAGAATACGATCGAATGGGCGGGTCCGGTGCTTGCGAGCGACCGGCTGATCATTGCCGGTTCCCATGGCGAGGCCTTGTCCGTGTCGCCCTATACCGGCGAGGTCATCGGCTGGCTGCCCATGCGCAAGGGGGTTTCGATCCAGCCGGTCGTCGCCAACAACACCATCTATTTCCTCGACGACGGCGGTACGCTCGTCGCCATGCGCTAGGGGCGGCGCCTCCGCCGGCACCGCCGGGGGGCGCCCGCGCCGCCGCGTCGCGAGGATGGGAAGCGGAGAGATGGGCGCCTTTACCGTCGCCATCGTCGGCCGGCCGAATGTCGGCAAGTCGACCCTTTTCAACAGGCTGGCCGGCAAGAAGCTGGCCCTGGTGCATGACGCGCCCGGCGTGACCCGCGACCGGCGGGAGGCGGCGGGCAGTCTTGTCGACCTCGCCTTCCGCATGATCGACACGGCGGGCCTGGAGGAGGAGAAAGACCCGGAGGCAATGGGCACACGGATGATGGCCCAGACGCGCCGCGCCGTGGCCGAGGCCGATGTCGCACTGTTCCTGATCGATGCCCGGGCCGGGGTCACCCCGGCCGACGAATATTTCGCCGACATCCTGCGACGCAGCGGTACGCCGGTTATCCTCGTCGCCAACAAGTGCGAGGGCAGGGCCGGGGAAGGGGGGCTCTACGACGCCTTCGCCCTCGGACTTGGCGAGCCGGTCCCCCTCTCTGCGGAACATGGCGAGGGCCTGGCGGACCTCTACCAGGCGCTCAGCGAGGCCTTTGGCGCCCTGGACGTGGCGGACGCTGCGGAGGAGGAGGCGCGGGAGGAGACCGGAGAAGAGAGCGACGAACGACCCGACCGGCCGCTCGCCCTCGCCATTGTTGGCCGGCCCAATGCAGGGAAGTCCACGCTCTTCAACCGCCTCCTTGGCGAAGAACGCGTTATCACCGGGCCGGAGCCGGGCCTGACCCGGGATTCCATCGCCATTGCCTGGTCCTACAAGGATCGGCCAGTCCGGCTGGTCGACACCGCCGGCCTGCGCCGCCGGGCCCGGATTGACACCGATCTCGAGAAGCTGTCCGCCACCGACACCCAGCGCGCGATCCAGTATGCCGACGTCGTCGTCCTGATGATCGACGCGACGACGGTCGGCGAACATGGTGCCGGGATCGAGAAACAGGATCTGACGATCGCACGCGAGGTGGAGGCGGAGGGCAGGGCCCTTGTCGTCGCCATCAACAAATGGGACCTGATCGACGACCGCGCCCGGTGCCGGGCGGCGGTCGAGGAAAGCCTCAACGAATCCCTCGCCCAGCTGCGCGGCGTGCCGGTCGTTTTCGTCTCCGCGCTCGAAGGCAGCTATCTTGGCCGCCTTCTCGACACGGTGATCGATGTCGAGGCGCGCTGGAGCAAGCGGGTGTCGACGTCCCCGATCAACCGCTGGCTCGGCGAGGCGGTCGAGGCCCATACGCCGCCCCTAGTCAACGGACGATACATCAAGCTGCGCTACATGACCCAGATCAAGGCACGGCCGCCGAGCTTCGTCATCTTCACGAGCCGGCCGGACGCGCTCCCCGACAGCTATCTGCGCTATCTCGCGAATGGCCTTCGGACCGCGTTCGACTTCCAGGGCGTGCCGCTGCGCCTGTCCTTGCGCAAGGGCA
>CAYGKX010000268.1:0-6084 GCA_964350225.1 uncultured Rhodospirillaceae bacterium
CCGCTCGACAGCGACCTGTTCCCGGTCGTGTGGCGACGGACGCCCTAGAATGGCGGACCTGGCGACCGCGCTGCCCGATTTCGATCCCTCGGCGCCGGCCTTCCGGACCGATCCATTCGGCACCTACCGGCGCTATCGGGAAGAGTCGCCGGTTCACCTGAATTCGAACGGGCTCTATTTCGTCACCCGCTACGAGGAGGTCGCCCGGGTCCTGACGGGCGGGGCGGTCTTCATCAAGGAGCCGGCGGTCGCGCTGAAGCAATTCCGCCCCGGCCCGTTCCGCGAGCATAACCGGCTCAGCATGACCTTCATGGACGAGCCGGATCATGGCCGGGTGCGCCGCACGGTCGCCCGCTATTTCACGCCGCGGTCGCTTGACGCGCTGGCCCCCCGGATCGCCGTGATCGCCGACGAGCTTCTGGATGCGGCGGGCGACAGGTTCGACCTGATGGCGGACTATGCCAACCCCCTGCCGCTCTACACCATCTGCGCCATGTTCGGGGTCGACACGGGGGAGCGCGCGGCCTTCAAGCGCTGGTCCCAGGCGGTCGTCGCCGGGCTGGAGCCGGGCGCACCCGATGCGGATATCGATGCCGCCGACACCGCCATCGTCGAGTTCGCCGACTTCCTGGGGGAGCTGGCGGACGCGCGACGGGGGTCGGACGGCGAGGACCTGATCTCGGTTCTCGTCCGCGAAGCAGCCGACGGACGGGTATCTCGGGACGAGCTGATCCAGAATGCCGCCTTCCTGATGAATGCGGGCCACGAAACGACGGCGCATCTCATCGGCAACAGCACGAAGGCGCTGTTCGACCATCCCGACCAACTGGCGGCCCTGCGGGCGGCACCCGACAGGCTGGACGCGGCGATCGAGGAGATGCTGCGCTACGATCCGCCGGTCCAGCTGACCTTCCGGCGGACGGCGGAACCCGTGAGCCTGGGCGATGTCGAGATCCCCGCGGGACGGTCGATCCTCGCCGGCATCGCCGCGGCGGGCCGCGATCCGGCGGTTTTCCCGGACCCCGACCGGTTCGACATCGCGCGGGCCGGTATGGGCGGCGGCAAAGGAGAGAGCGTGCGCCGCCATCTCGCCTTCGCGCCCGGCACCCATACCTGCCTCGGTGCCGCGCTCGCCCGGCTGGAGGGTCGGATCGCCTTCGAGAGGCTCCTGTCGCGCGCGCCGGAGCTGGCGCCGGACGGGGCGCCGGCGCGCAACAGCGGCATCATTTTCCCGGGATTCCGGACCCAGCCGGTCCGGCTTCATCACTGACGAGCGACCATGACCGACGCCGACGCCTCCGCTGCGGCCCCCACCGCGGATACGCCCCCCGCCCTCGACCTCGTGACGACCTTCGAACTGGTGCCGACCCCCTCGGTCGACGCCGGCGCCGGCCCGCTCGGCAAGCGGCGGATCGGCTTCGTCAAGCAGGGCAGCTTCGACGGGCCGCTCCTGTCCGGCACCGTGATCGGCGGCGACGACCATTACCTTGTCCGGGCCGACAAGGCGCTCGACCTCGATGTCCGGCTCGTGCTCCGGACGAACGACGGGGCCTTCATCCGCCTGACCTGGCGCGCGCTGGTCTCGGGGCCAAAAGAGGTGATGCGCGCCCTGGGCGGCGATCCGGCGCCCGATCCCGAAAGCTATTACTTCCGTGCCGCCGCCTTCATGGAAACGGGCGACGAACGCTACGACTGGACCAACCGCGCGGTCTTCGTCGGGGCAGGGCAGGTGGGGCTCGTCTCATCCGGCGAGACCGGGGTCGTCTACCGGCTGTATCGGGTGCTGTAAGCCCGCCGCCCCGACAGAGTTTTCCTCGCCCCGAGGGGAGAGGGAGACGTTTCCGACCCATCGCCTGCCGCACATACCCCTCTCAGCTCATCCGGATGCCGCCGTTGATGTCGAGGGTGGCGCCGGTGATGAAGCCCGACTCCGGGCTCGCCAGATAGGCAACGAGGCCGGCGATCTCCGAGGGCTCGCCGATGCGCCGGACCGGGGCCATGCGTTTCATCCGTTCGATGGTCTCCGGCGTGTTGAAATCGTTGAACAGGCCGGTGCCGATCGCGCCGGGGGAGATGGCGTTGACGGTCAGACCGAGCGCCGCACCTTCGCTGGCCGCCGTCTTCATCAGGCCGATGATCGCCGCCTTGGCGGCCGCGTAGCCGGCGCCGGCATGGGCGCCGCCCATCTGGCCCATGGTGGAGGAGGTCAGGACTGCCCGGCCATGGTCGACCGGCCGCGCGCGGCGGTGGCGGAAGAGGGCCTTCAGGCAGAGGAAACTGCCGGTCGCGTTGATGTCGAGGGTTGTCGACCAGTCCTCCGGCGTCAGGTTCTCGATGGTCGGGGCGAGGCCGCTTCGGTTGAAGATGCCGCCCGCGAAACAGGCGAGGAGCCGGGTTGGCCCCATCTCGCCTTCGACCGCATCGAACGCCGCATCGACGGCCTCGGCGTCCCGGATGTCGAAATCGAAGGCCCGGTGGCCCGTGCCCGGAAGGCTGTCGCGGACGGTTGCCAATGCGTCCGGCTTGCGGTCGAACAACGCGACCCGCCAGCCATCCGCAGCCAACCTCCCGGCGGTCGCGCCGCCCAGCCCGCCGCCGCCCCCCGTGACGATCGCGATGTCGCCGCCGTTCGCCATCCTATCCTCCCCGTTTCAGCTATGCGGTATCGTTGCCGCCGCGCGACGCACCCATGACCGCCGTGCATGGTCCGGCGCTTGCGGCATCGGGTTGGCAGTATAGTATGAAATTCAAAGACAGACCCGAGAACGCGGCGCTCAAGCGCCGGATATAACAGGGGGCGAGATGCGGGAGGACAGATTGGCGCGCGGCGGGACCGCGGCCGTCTGCTGGGCATATTGGGCGACCTGACGCTATTCGTTCAGGCGCTGGTCAGCGGCATTTCGATCGGCTGCATCTATGCGCTGGTCGCACTCGGGTTCGTCCTGATCTACAAGGCGACGGAGGTCATCAATTTCGCTCAGGGCGAGTTGATGATGATCGGCGCCTTCTTTGCCCTCACATTCGTCGATATCGCCCAGTTTCCCTTCGTCGTGGGTGTCCTGCTCGCCATGCTGGCGACGGCGATGATGGGCGCGATCATCAATCACCTTGTGCTGCGCCGACCTTCACGATCGTGCTCGCGACCGTCGGGCTCGCGACCTTCCTGCGCGCGGTCGCCTCGATGGTGCCGGGCTGGGGCACCGATTCGCACACGCTGACCACACCCTACGCCAACAAGACATTGGAACTGGGCGGAGTGGTTGTCGGCTACGACCACCTGGTCGTGATTGTGGTGACCTGCCTCCTGGTCCTGCTGTTGTTCCTCTTCTTCCGCTACACGCGGATCGGGGTCGCCATGCAGGCGACGTCGCAGAACCAGCTATCAGCCGCCTATCTCGGCATTCCGGTCAGGGCGATGTTCTCCTTCGTGTGGGCGCTGTCCGCCGCGACCGCTGCGATCGCCGGTTTCCTTCTGGCGCCCATCGCCTTCATCCACACCAACATGGGCTTCATCGGGCTCAAGGCCTTCCCGGCCGCGGTGCTGGGCGGGTTCGGCAGCATTCCGGGCGCGATCCTGGGCGGGCTCATCATCGGGATCGTGGAGGAGATGGCCGGCTTCTACCTGCCGGAAGGCTTCAAGAATGTCGCCGCCTATATCGTCCTTCTGCTGGTTCTGATGATCCGGCCGCAGGGACTGTTCGGCGTCGATCTCCGGCGACGGGTGTAGGGGCGCTCAGATGAAGTTCGTGAAGAAGAACGACTACGTCTACGACCTGCGCATTTTCAAGGATTGGAACGCGCGCTTCTGGTACGCGCTCCTGGGTGTCCTGATTGTCACCGCGCCGCTCTGGCTCACCTCCTACATGCTGGCCCAGCTGGTCCTGATCGGCATCTATGTCGTGGCGGGCGCGGGTCTGATGCTGCTGTCCGGGTATACCGGTCAGATTTCCATCGGCCATGCCGCCTTTGTCGCGGTCGGCGCCTATACGGCCGCGATCCTCCTGAAGAACGACGTCCCCTTCCTTCTGGCCCTGCCTGCCGCGGGCTTCGTCTCCGCCGCCGTCGGCCTCGTCGTCGGCATTCCCGCGCTCCGACTGTCGGGCATGTATCTCGCCATTGCGACCCTCGCCTTCGCCTTCATCGTCACGGAGGTGATCGTGCGCTGGGAGGGGCTGACCAACGGCTCCTCGGGTATCACCGTGCCCAAGGCGGATATCTTCGGCTGGGTCGCGAACGCGGAGTGGAAGCTGTATTACATCGTGATGGCGGTCGCGATACTCGTCATGTTCGCCGTCCGCAACATCCTGCGCTCGCCCCTCGGCGGCGCCATGATGGCGGTCCGGGACAGCGAAACGGCGGCCCAGGCGATGGGCGTGCCGCTCGCCCGGACCAAGCTCATGGCCTTCGCGCTCAGCGCCTTCATCACCGGTCTCGCCGGCGCCCTGTACGCCCAGAAGATTCCCTTCATCGACCCGGAGCAGTTCTCGATCACCATGTCGATCGAGCTGCTGGTCCTGATCTTCATCGGCGGCATCGGCTCGATGCACGGCGTCGTCTTCGGGGCGGTCTTCATCATCGTCCTGCCCCAGGGCATCGCGATCGCCAAGGACTACCTGCCCGGCTACATCGCCCAGCAGACCGGCCTCCAGGCGGCTGTCTACGGGCTCCTGCTGCTGCTCTTCATCCTGTTCGAGCCGCAGGGGATCCACGGCATCTGGCGCAAGATCAAACACTATTTCTCGCTGTTCCCCTTCTACCGGAAGGGCTCGATGCGGGAGCGCAAGACCTTCGCCAAGTCGGAAACCTGGTAGGGGGCAAAGCAATGGAGAGGATCTGCTAGTGGCCCTGCTCGAACTCACGGATGTCGGCATCTCCTTCGGCGGCCTGCGCGCCGTCGATGGCGTTTCCTTCGCCGTGGAGGAGGGCGAGGTCTTCTCGATCATCGGGCCGAACGGGGCCGGGAAGACGACCGTCTTCAACCTGATCTCGCGCATCTACGACTGCGACACGGGCCACATTCGCTTCGACGGCCGGGACATCTCGCGGATCGCCCCCCATGCCGTGCCCCGGGTCGGCATCGCGCGCACCTTCCAGAACATCAACCTTTTCGAGCATTCGACGGTGCTCGAGAACCTCATGCTCGGCCGCTACCGCCACGACCGGGTGAACCTCCTGCAGCAGCTCGTCTTCACCGGCGCGGTCAAGCGGGAGCGTATCGCCGACCGCGAGAAGGTCGAGGAGGTGATCGAGTTCCTGGAGATCGAGAAGCACCGGGACAAGCTGGTCGACGGGCTGCCCTACGGCGTGCGTAAGGTGATCGAGCTCGGCCGCGCGCTTGCCACGGGGCCGCGCCTCCTCCTCCTCGACGAACCCTCCTCCGGCCTGAACCCGGAAGAGACGGACGACCTCATCTTCTGGATCGAGGACATGGCGCGCGACCTCGACATCACCGTCCTGATGATCGAGCACGACATGAACCTCGTCTCGCGCGTGTCCGACCGGGTGCTCGCCATGAACAGCGGGCAGGTCATTGCCTCCGGCAGCCCGGAGGAGGTACAGGCCCATCCGGATGTGATCGCCGCCTATCTCGGCGACGACGCGGAGGAAGCGGCATGACCCTTCTTTCCCTGCGCAATGTCGAGACCTACTACGGCCCGGTCATGGCGCTCCGCGGGGTCAGCCTCGATGTGGACGAGGGGGCGATCGTCACCGTTCTCGGCGCGAACGGCGCGGGGAAGACGACGATCCTCAAGACCATCTCCGGCGCGATGGACCCGGAGGCGGGGACGATCACGCTGGAGGGCAAGTCGATCGGCGGGCTCGACCCCTGGAAGATCGCCGGACGCGGGCTCTCCCACGTGCCGGAGGGGCGGGAGGTCTTTCCCCACCTTTCCGTTCGCGACAACCTGATGATGGGTGCTTATCTCCGCCGCGATCGGGATCAAGTGGCGCGCGACCTGGAGACCTGTTTCCAGTATTTCCCGCGCTTGAGCGAACGCTCCCATGTCGATGCCGGCAAGATGTCCGGCGGCGAGCAGCAGATGCTGGCGATCGGCCGGGCGCTGATTGCCGACCCGAAGATCG
>CAYGKX010000269.1:0-6049 GCA_964350225.1 uncultured Rhodospirillaceae bacterium
ACCGTCGCAGGGCCCGTCACAGCGCCCACACGACGACCCACCGGAGAGTAGTTTGGCCGGACTGCAGCCCGTCAGGGGCACCCACGACCTGTTGCCCGATGACGCGCGGCGGCACCGCCGCGTGATCGACGTCGCGCGCGAGGTAACCGGCCGCTTCGGCTATCAGGAGATGTCGACGCCGATCTTCGAGGCGACAGAGGTGTTCAAGCGCACCCTTGGCGACACCTCCGACATCGTGACGAAGGAGATGTACACCTTCGAGACGAAAGGCGGCGAAAGCATCACGCTCCGTCCGGAGAACACGGCGGGCGTCGCCCGCGCCTTCATCTCCGGCGGTCTCGCCCAGTCCCTGCCGCTGAAATTCTTCTACGCCGGCCCGATGTTCCGTTACGAGCGCCCGCAGAAGGGGCTTCAGCGCCAGTTCCACCAGATCGGAATCGAACTGCTCGGCGTCGCGGAACCGATGGGCGACGTCGAGATCATCGCGGCCGGCGCCGAGGTGCTGGAGGCGCTGGGCGTACTGGGCGACACGAAGCTGGAAATCAACACCCTGGGCGACACCGAGAGCCGCGACGCCTACCGCGGCGCGCTGGTCGCCTATCTCGACCGCTATCGCGACGACCTGTCGGAGGACAGCCGCGAGCGGCTGGATCGAAATCCGCTGCGCGTCCTCGACAGCAAGGACCGGCGCGACAGGGCGATTGTCGCCGATGCGCCGAAATTTCAGGACCACCTGACGCCAGATGCCCGCGGATTCTTCGACACCGTTCTGAACGGGCTGGAGCGGCTGGGCATCGCCTACGAGGTAAACCAGCGACTCGTCCGCGGCCTCGACTATTACTGCCACACCGCCTTCGAGTTCACGACCGAGGCACTGGGCGCCCAGGGCGCCGTCATTGCCGGCGGCCGGTATGACGGGCTTGTCGGCCAGATGGGCGGGCCGCCAACGCCGGGCATCGGCTGGGCCGGCGGCATCGAACGGCTGGCCCTGCTGTCCGCCGCCGATGTCGAGGCGCCGCGACCGGTCGCGATCGTGCCGGTCGGCGAGGCGGGTGCTGCCGAGGCACTGACCCTCGCCCAGCGGCTGCGCCGCGCAGGCTTCACGGTCGAACTCGGTTTCTCGGGCAACATGTCGAAACGCATGAAGCGCGCCAACCGCGCGAATGCCCGTGCCGCCGTTCTTCTGGGCGACGATGAACTGGCACGCGGCGAAGCGACCGTCCGCGACCTCGATAGCGGCGAGCAGCAGGCGGCGCCGCTGGCCGAGCTGGAAGCCTCGCTCGCGCCCTACCGTTAGCGACCGCGTCGGATCGCTTTGCCGTGGCCGGTCCGCAGCCGGCCGCCCTCCCCGACGCCGAGCAGGAATACCGTCATGAGCCTGGAAGAGAATTTCGAGCGCGTTCTGGCCCGCCACGAGGAACTGGCCAGCCTGTTATCGCAGGGTGGCGGGGACGATCCGAAACGCTTCGCCCGCCTGTCGAAAGAATATTCCGAACTGGAGCCTGTCACCGCAGCGATCCGGAATCTCTACGACACCCGGAAGGAGTTTCAGGATTTGGCCGAGATGGTCGCCGACGAGGCGACCGATCCCGAGATGCGCGAGATGGCCGAAGAGGAATTCTATGCGCTGAAGGAAAAGCTGCCGCTGCTCGAGCGGCAGGTACAGATCCTGCTCCTGCCGAAGGACGAGGCGGACGAGAAGAACGCGATCCTGGAGGTCCGGGCCGGTACCGGGGGCGACGAGGCGGCGCTCTTCGCCGCCGAACTTTTCGCCATGTATCGTCGGTACGCCGAAAAGCATGGCTGGCGGTTCGAGCCGATCCAGATCAGCGAAACAGGCATCGGTGGCTACAAGGAAGCCTCCGCCACGATCACCGGTCGGAACGTCTTCGCCCGGCTCAAATACGAATCCGGCGTTCACCGGGTCCAGCGGGTGCCTGAGACGGAATCGGGTGGCCGCATCCACACCTCCGCGGCAACCGTGGCTGTGCTGCCGGAGGCCGAGGAGGTCGACGTCGATGTCGACGAGAACGACCTGCGGATCGACGTCTACCGGTCGAGCGGGCCGGGCGGCCAATCGGTCAACACGACCGACAGCGCCGTTCGCATTACCCATATGCCGACCGGCATCGTCGTCGCCATTCAGGACGAGAAATCGCAGCACAAGAACAAGGCCAAGGCGATGAAAGTGCTGCTCGCCCGGCTGTATGAGAAGGAGCGGGCCGAGAAGGACGCCGCACGCGCGGCGGCGCGCAAGAACCAGGTCGGCTCCGGCGACCGCTCCGAACGCATCCGCACCTACAACTTTCCCCAGGGCCGGGTCACCGACCATCGCATCAACCTGACGCTCTACAAGATCGAGCAGATCATGATGGGCGAGGGACTGGACGAGGTGATCGACGCCCTGACCGCGCAGGACGAGGCCGACCGGCTCGCCGATCTGGCGGAAGCCTGACGGGCCGCCTCCCGATGACCCCGGCGCAAGCGCCATCGATCCCGACGGCTGGCGTTGCGGTGCGGGCAGCGGCGGACCGGTTTCGGGCCGCGGGCGTCGACAGCCCCCGCCTCGACGCCTGGCTCCTCCTCGCCCATATCCTCGGAACCGACGCGAACCGCCTGCGGCTCCGCCCGGAGACGCCCCTCGACCGCGCCACCGCCGATGCGTTCGAAAACCTGATCCTCCGCCGCATCGAAGACCGGGTCCCGGTCTCGCGGCTGATCGGCGAGCGGGAATTCTGGAGCCTGTCCTTCCGCCTGTCGGAAGATACGCTCGACCCTCGGCCGGACAGCGAGACGCTGGTCGAGGCCGCGCTGGCCCGGGTGCCGGACAGGTCCGCGCCGCTCCGCCTGCTGGATCTCGGAACCGGCAGCGGCTGTCTGCTCCTGGCGCTCCTGAGCGAGCTGCCGAATGCCCGGGGCGTCGGTACCGATGTCAGCTTCGGCGCCGCGGCAAGCGCGCGCGCGAACGCCATCCGCCTGGGGCTGGGTAGCCGCGCCCGCTTTCTTGTCGCCGACTGGGCGGCGCCACTTGCCGGCCGCTTCGACCTCGTCGTTGCCAATCCGCCGTACATACCCGGCGGCGAGATAACGGGCCTCGCGCCCGAGGTCTCGCGCCACGACCCCGCCCGCGCCCTGGACGGCGGGCCCGACGGACTGGATGCCTATCGCCGTATCGTACGTACGCTTCCGGACCTTGTCGCGGCGGAGGGACACGCCATATTGGAGATCGGAGAGGGCCAGGCGGCACCGGTCGCGGCCCTTCTGCGCAAGGCGGGTTTCGCATCACTCGACATCGAGACCGATCTTGCGGGCAAAGCGCGCTGTTTGGTCGCAGGCGAATCGACCTGAATTGGCAATTTTCCAACGGAATCAAGCCGTTTTAGGGGGCGATTAGAGGTGGCGCACACCTGGTTAATCTGCTAATAACCCCTATGCGCTGGTCGTGGCGCCCTGTCCGCGGACAAGGGCGGAAAATGCGAGGATCGGCGCTCCCGCTCATCAGAGAGCAATCGGCATCACGGCGGATCGGATACCTGATCTTAAGTGCCGCTTGGTCGATGGGTCTCGGTCGTTGGCTGGGACCGGACGCCGGTTGTGTATGCGGGAACGAGACCTTTTGTGAAACATCTGTGTAAGGCACGATGAGACAAGGCTCCAACGGGCGTCGCGGCCGGGGTCGCGGCAGCGGACGTAAACCGCAGAACAACCGTAATCAGTCCTTCGACAGCAACGGCCCTTCCGGCCGGATTCGTGGTACCGCCACGCAGCTGCACGAGAAGTATCTGACGCTCGCGCGCGACGCGTCGGCTTCCGGGGACCGGATTACCGCAGAAAACTGCTACCAGCATGCGGATCACTATTACCGGATCGTGCTGGCCAACCAGGCGCCGCCGGACCCCTACCTTGAGGAGCCCGCGGACCTGGATGGCGACGACAGCGGCTATCGCCAAAACGGGCGCGACAATAACGGGCGCGACAGTAACGGGCGTGGACAGCATGCCCGCGACGCCGGGAATCGGGATGGCGGCAATCGGGATGGCGAGCAGGGACAGCGTCGACGCGTGAACGGCAACGGGCACGATGTCGACGGCAACCAGGACGGTGAGGAACGCCGGACGCGCCGCCGCAATGCGGATGCCCCCGAAGGCACGCAGACCGACGATGCCGCCTCTGGAAACGAGGAGGAGGTACGTACACCGCCTCGTCGCCGCGCCAGTTCGGAACGGAGCGAACAGGATGGCGAGGAGAAGCCGCGGGAGCGGCGCCGGACCCGTCGGCCGAGCGCAAGTGCTTCGCCGGAAGCGACCGATGACACGCCCGCCGAAACGCCCGCCGACGACGCGGAGTTGAAGCGTGCCCTGGGCGTGGCACCGCCGAGCAACGGCGGAAATGGCGCAGAGGCCAATGTGGCGGCCGATGGCGACGAGCCGGAGGAAAAGCCGCGGCGGCGGCGCCGTGCGCCCTCCACCCGGGTCAGCGACTGAGGTGCATTCGCGCCTGAGCCGCGCTCAGGCCGAGATCTCCAGCCGGTCTCCCGCTGCCATGTCGCCACCAGCGACGACGCGTACGTACACTCCCATCTCGACATGGCCGAAGCCGTGTTGCAGATCGAGCGGGATGTTCTGGTCACGCCGGGCGCTGTCGGGATTCACGTTGGTGGCGCCGCATCGTGCGATCGGCTCGATCGTCTCGAGCCGCACGGCGCCGATGCGCAGTTCCCTTCCGATCCAGCTTCGTTCTGACCAGGCCGGCACATCCTCCAGCCACAGGTTGCCACGGAAGCGTCGGGGATCGAGGGGCGCGCGTACCACCCGCTCCAGATCCCGAACGCTCGCCAGATTGATCACAGAGAGATAGGGGGCCGGCACGTCGGTCAGGGCCGCCCCGCCTCCCGAAGCGAGGCGAATGGGGCCGCGCACGACGTCGCCCAGATAGGCCGACAGAAACTGATCGATCATCGCCCGGCCCACGGGTAGCGCCATGTCGCCGCCGACGACCCGTTTCCCGTCCCGATACATGGCGAGTTGCCCGGTCTCCGGATCGTAGCGACATCCGAGCCGCGCCAGCTTTTCGGTCTTCACGAGATTGACGAAAGCCGACTTCGGGTGCCAGGCCGGCGCCGCCATGTCCCAGGGGGAGGCCCCATGGGCGATGGCGAAGGCTCGGTCGCCCGGCAAGACAGCCCCCGCTTTCAGACGGACAGTGTCCAGCCGTTCCCCACCGACGCCCTTGACCGGATATCTGTAGATTTCGGTGACCCGCATGACGACGTTCTATCGACGCCTGTGGCCTTGCGGCCACACCCGTTTCTCCCCATATCCAATGCGGACGCCGCATGCCGGGTCCGCCAATCCTGTCCCGCCGCTTCCAGGGGGACCTAAAAAGGAAGGGAAGAAATGGATTTCGAGAAATACACCGAGCGGTCGCGCGGGTTCATTCAGGCCGCCCAGACTCTCGCGCTGCGCAGCAATCATCAGCAGCTTGCACCCGAACATCTTCTGAAGGTCCTTCTGGACGACGAGGAAGGCCTCGCGGCCAACCTGATCCGTGCCGCGGGCGGCGACCCGAAGGCCGCGCTGGTCGCGACCGAGGCCGACCTTTCGAAGATGCCGAAGGTCGAGGGCGGCAGCGGTCAGGTTTATCTGTCGTCCGAACTCGCCAAGGTGCTGGAGCAGGCGGAGAAGGTCGCCGAGAAAGCCGGCGACAGTTTCGTCACGGCCGAGCGGCTGTTGCTTGCCCTGGCGATGGCCTCCGGCACGAAGGCCGAGAAGGCGCTGAAGGACGCGGGCCTGACGCCGCAGGCGCTCAACCAGGCGATCAACGAAATCCGGAAGGGCCGCACCGCCGACACCGCGACGGCCGAAAGCGGCTATGACGCCCTGAAGAAGTATGCGCGCGACCTGACCCAGGCAGCACGTGACGGCAAGCTCGACCCGGTCATCGGCCGCGACGAGGAAATCCGGCGCACCATCCAGGTCCTGTCGCGACGGACGAAGAACAACCCCGTCCTGATCGGCGAACCCGGTGTCGGCAAGACCGCCATCGCGGA
>CAYGKX010000270.1:0-2128 GCA_964350225.1 uncultured Rhodospirillaceae bacterium
GCGAACAGGTCTGCACCTACATGTGCCCCTGGCCCCGCTTCCAGGCGGCGATGTTCGACGAGGACACCCTGATCGTGACCTATCAGGCCTGGCGCGGCGAGCCGAGGGGGCGTCATATCAAGGGCAAGGAGGCGGATGCGCTGGGCGATTGCGTCGACTGCAACCAGTGCGTCGCCGTCTGTCCGACCGGTATCGACATACGCGACGGCGTGCAGCTCGAATGCATCGGCTGCGCGCTCTGCGTCGATGCCTGCAACGACGTCATGGCGCGGCTTGGCCGGGAACCGAACCTGATCGCCTACGACACGGAGCGGCGGCAGGAGGCGCGGCGGAAGGGTCAGCCCCTGACATACCGCATCCTGCGCCCGCGCACCCTGCTCTATTCGATGCTGCTGGTCGCGGCCGGCCTCGTCATGCTGTTTACGCTGACGACCCGCGGCACGCAGGACATCAACGTCATCCACGACCGCAATCCGCTGTTCGTCCGCCTGTCCGACGGCTCCATCCGGAACGGCTACCAGATCCGCGTCCTCAACAAGCAGCGGGCGGAGCGGGTCTTCGACCTGACCATCTCCGGCCTCGCGGGCGCCCGGATGCGGGTCGAGGGCCAGGGCAAGGGCACCTACGAAGGCGCCTATCTGACCGCCCCGCCGGATGGGGTCGCGACCTATCGCATCTTCGTCGCCCTGCCGGCGGGCAAGGTCGCGGGCGACCGGATGAATTTCGACTTCGTCCTGACCGACCGGGCGACCGGCGAGAAGACGGCGAAGGCCAGCCTCTTCAGGGGACCCGAACGATGACGACGATGGGTAACGGTTTCAGGCGCTGGTTCGGCGGCGACCGCTGGATTCCGTGGAGCTTCGTCGGACTGTTCCTGATCATCCTGATCGCGAACGGAACGATGATGTTCTTCGCCTTCGACAGCTGGACAGGCCTCTCGACCGACGATTCCTACAAGCGCGGGCTGGTCTATAACGAGTCGCTCGCCGAGCGCGAGGCTCAGGCGATGCTGGGCTGGAAGATGGCAGCCGGCTATCGCAAGACCGGCCGGCTGAGCGGTGAATTGCGCGTCAGGATGACCGACAAGGCGGGCGCGCCGCTGTACGACGCCAACGTCGTTGCGATCGTCCGGCGCCCGGTCGCGAAGGGCCACGATTTCCGCCTGACATTCGAGCAGATCGGCGACGGGCGCTACCGCGCGCGCACCAGCTTCCCCATGCCGGGTCAGTGGGAAGTGCGTTACCGGGTCGTCCGCAAAGGACGGCATTTCGAGGCCCAGCAGCGCATCAAGGTCGAGTGATGGACGGCGCGGCCTCTCTCGCGACGCCCGAGGCGGCGGGCACGGCAGCGCCCGACATGACCGCCTATGTCCGGGCCGAGGAGGGACTGTCGCGCCTCGCCTGCATGGTCGAGGGCATCCAGTGCGGCGGATGCGTCGCCAAGATCGAACGGGCGCTGACGGCCGAACCCGACGTCCGGGAGGCCCGGGTCAACCTCTCGACCAAGCGGATGACGGTCGCCTGGGACGGCCCGCCGGCACGGGCCGGCGGTCTCGCCGCAAAGGTCGCCGGCCTCGGCTTCAAGCTCGTGCCCTACGACCCCGACCGTATCGGCGCCGGCGAACAGGCGGAGGAGAAGACGCTCCTCCGCGCCCTGGCTGTCGCCGGCTTCGCGGCGGCGAACGTCATGTTGCTCTCCCTCGGCATCTGGGCCGGCAACGCCCAGGGCATGGCGCCTGAAACGCGGGACCTGATGCACTGGTTCTCGGCGCTGATCGCCCTGCCCGCCATCGCCTATGCCGGCCGTCCCTTCTTCCGCTCCGCCCTGCAGGTCCTGTCAAAGGGCCACACGAACATGGACGTACCGATCTCGCTCGGCGTCCTGCTCGCGGCGGGGATGAGCCTGCACGAGACGATCGTCGGCGGCCGTCACGCCTATTTCGACAGCGCCGTCACCCTCCTCTTCTTCCTCCTGATCGGCCGCTATCTGGATCGCCGGGCCCGTGGCCGGGCCCGCTCCGCCGCCGAGCGGCTTCTCGCGCTCCGGGCCCAGGCGGTGACGGTCCTCGATCCCGACGGAAGCCGCCGGGCCGTCGGCCCGGAAGCAGTCATGCCCGGGGACCGGGTGT
>CAYGKX010000270.1:2174-6032 GCA_964350225.1 uncultured Rhodospirillaceae bacterium
CGACGCGGCGGGCCACGACACGCTCCTGGCCGACATCGTCCGGCTGGTCGAGGCGGCCGAGCAGCGCCGGGCCCGGTTCGTGTCGCTGGCCGACCGCGTGTCGCGCCTTTATGCGCCCGCCGTGCACAGCCTGGCACTTGCCGCCTTCCTCGGCTGGTGGCTGCTGGGCGGCGCCGACTGGCAGGTCGCGCTGCTGATCGCCGTCGCCGTCCTCATCATCACCTGTCCGTGCGCGCTCGGCCTCGCCGTGCCGGCGGTCCAGGTGATCGCGAGCGGCCGGCTGATGCGCCAGGGGGTCTTCCTCAAGTCGGCGACGGCGCTGGAACGCCTGGCGGAGGTCGACCTCGTCGCCTTCGACAAGACCGGCACCCTCACCCTGGGCCAGCCCCGTCTGGTGGCGAACCCGGGCATGGATGGCGACGCCCTGCGGGTGGCCGCCTCTCTCGCCTCGACAAGCAAGCACCCGCTCGCCCGCGCCCTCGCGGCCGCTACGCCCGACACGGGTGCGGCGGAAGGTGTCGTCGAAGTGCCGGGCTGTGGCCTGCAGAAAGACGACATCAGGCTTGGACGGCGCGAATGGTGCGGGGTCGGCAACGCGTCGGAGGCGGTCGATGGCAGCGAGATGTGGCTGGTCCGCCCGAACGCGGCACCTGTCCGGTTCGGTTTCGAGGACGACCTGCGCCCCGATGCCATCGAGACCGTGGCCGCCCTCAAGGCCGCGGGCACGTCGGTCGCCCTGCTGTCCGGCGACCGGGAACCCGTCGTCGCCCGGGTCGCCGCTACATTGGGCATCGAGGACTGGCGGGCGGAGATGCGGCCGGAGGAGAAGACCGCCCGGCTGGAGGCCTGGGCCCGGGAGGGACGGCGCGTCTTCATGGTCGGCGACGGCCTGAACGACGCCCCCGCCCTGGCCGCCGCCCACATCTCAGCCTCCCCGTCGACGGCGGCCGACATCAGTCAGACCGCGGCGGACGCGGTCTTCCAGGGCGAGCGGCTCGCGCCGGTCGGCGACCTTCTGACCGTCGCGCGCCGGGCCGACCGGCTGGTCAAACAGAACTTCGTCCTTGCCTTCGGCTACAACATCGTCACGATTCCCCTGGCCATGGCCGGCTTCGTGACCCCGCTGATCGCGGCGGTCTGCATGTCGTCCTCTTCCATTGCCGTCGTCGGCAACGCCCTGCGTCTCGGCCTGCGCAGATAGCGCCCGGCGCGCCCCGCGCGAGGTGACGTGAGCGTCCTCGTCTACCTGATCCCGATCGCCCTGTTCCTTGGCCTGCTCGGCCTGGGCGCCTTCCTGTGGTCGATGAAGTCCGGGCAGTATGACGACCTGGATGGCGCGGCCCAGCGCATCCTGTTCGACGACGAGGACGATGCTCCGGCCGCAACCCCGAACCCTGACCCGAAAGACCCGGCGGCCGGGAGAAAGGGCAAGAAAGATGAACCCGGACGATAAGGCCATCCTGGTGATCGGTGCCGGAGAGAGCACCGGCGCCGCCGTCGCGAAGCGTTTCGCGCGCGAGGGTTTTATCGCCTGCGTCGCGCGGCGGAGCGGCGACAAGCTCGCGCCCCTGGTGGAAGAGATCGAGGCCGTCGGCGGCCGGGCCGTCGCCTACGGGACCGATGCCCGCCGGGAGGAACAGGTCGTCGAACTCGTCGAATCCATAGAGCGGGACGTCGCGCCGATCGAGGTAGCCGTCTTCAATGTCGGCGCCAACGTGAAATTCGGTATCCGGGAGACGACCGCCCGCGTCTACTGCAAGGTCGGGGAGATGGCCTGCTTCGGCGGTTTCCTGATGGGGCGCGAGGTTGCGAAGGCAATGGTGCCGCGCGGCCGGGGCACGATCCCTTATACCGGCGCGACGGCCAGCGTTCGCGGGGCCGCCGGCTACAGCGCCTTCGCCGGCGCCAAGCACGCCAAACGCGCCCTCGCCCAGTCGATGGCCCGGGAACTCGGGCCCCTCGGCATTCACGTCGCGCACGTCGTGATCGACGGCCCGATCGACACGCCCTGGATCCGCGAAAACCGGGCGGACATGCTTGCCGAGCGCCCCGAAGAGGCGGGCCTTCTCGACCCCGATGCCATCGCCGAGGCCTACTGGCAGCTTCATTGTCAGCCGAAGAGCGCCTGGACCTGGGAGATGGACCTCCGCCCCTGGGCGGAGCCGTGGTAGAAACGCTACCGCGTGGCGGCGCGGCGATGCGGCGAACGACAATGGAAACGGCAGATCGGTGAGGACCCCATGCCCAGGCATGTCGAGTACTGGTTCGACTATGGCAGTCCCGCCGCCTATCTCGGCTATTACGGGATCAAGGCCGTCGCCGCGCGGACCGGTGCGGAGATCGTCTGGAAGCCGATGCTGCTCGGCGCCGTCTTCCAGGCGACCGGCAACCACACCCCGATGACGGTCGAGGCCAAGGGCCGCTGGATGATGGTCGACTTCAAGAACCATGCCGACCGGCTCGGCATCCCGTTCGAGATGAACCCCCATTTCATATTCAATACGATGGCCCTGATGCGCGGCGCGATTCTCGCGGCCGAACGGGGCGAGATCGAGGCCTATTCCGACCGCATGTTCGACGCCGTCTGGCGCGACGGTCTGAATATGGGCGACCCCGCGGTGATCGGCGCCGTCCTCGCGGACGCCGGTTTCGATGCGGGCGCCTACCTGGAAGGCACCCAGCGCCAGGACATCAAGGATAGACTGAAGTCTGAAACGGAAACGGCTGTTGGAAAAGGCGTTTTTGGCGCCCCGACAATGTTCGTCGGCGACAGGATGTGGTGGGGCCAGGACCGGCTCGGCTGGGTCGAAGAAGAATTGAACAAACCGGACTGAAAGGGACTATCCGAATGAACGAAGCGCGTCTGACCGCGACGTCACCCGACGGGGTCGTCGTTTCCGCCACCGTGACCAATCCCGGCGTGACCGACCTGCCGCCGTTGCTGCTCGTCCACGGTACATCGGGAGACGCCGCGCGCTGGACGCCGGTCCTGGGCGGTCTTTCCGCGCGACGGACGGTCTATGCGCTCGATCGGCGGGGGCGCGGCGGTAGCGGCGATGGCGACGGTTCCTACGCGATCTCGCTGGAGTTCGAGGATGTCCGCGCGATGGCGGCTGCCGTTGCCGAAGCCCATGGCGGAGCGCTCGACCTGCTCGGCCATTCCTATGGCGGCATCTGCTCGCTCGAAGCCGTGGCGCTGGGTATCCCCGCGCTCCGGCGCTTCGTCCTCTACGAGCCGCCGGTGCCGACCGGCTCGGCCTTCATCGACATGGACATGGTCGAGGAGATGAAGGGATGGGCCGCTGCGGGTGACCGAGAGAGGATCGTCGAAACCTTCATCCTGCACCAGGTTCACGCGCCGCAGGCCGAGCTCGACATGATGCGCATCGATCCCAGCTGGGCGAACCGGGTCGCGGCGGCCCATACGATCCCCCGCGAGCTGTCGGAAGTCGGCGGCGGCTACAACCCGAACAAGGCAGGGATCTCTGCCATTTCCGCCCCGACCCGCCTCCTCCTGGGGTCGGAGAGTACGGCCTACCAGGTCGCCGCCACCACCTGGCTGTCGGAAACCATTCCGGGCGCCGAACTGGTGGTCCTGGACGGCCATGCCCACAACGTCATGAACACGGGACCGGAGCTGTTCATCCGGCAGGTGCTCGAGTTCCTGGACGGCTGACCGGGCCGCTTGGGGCCGGCGGGTAAGGGTTTCCGGCCCCTGACGCCCCGGGTGAAGGTTGGCGGTTGGCGGGGCTCACCCTTCGACAGGCTCAGGGTGAGGTTCTTTATTTAATGATCATCGGTGTTTAAACGAAAAGACAAAACCAACACCTCACCCTGAGCCTGTCGAAGGGTGAGCCT
>CAYGKX010000271.1:0-2918 GCA_964350225.1 uncultured Rhodospirillaceae bacterium
GAAGCGCACGGTCGCGAGCCAGATGGAAAGCGCGGTGCTCGACCAGGTCTCTGTCACGGTGGAGAGCCAGAACAAGCTGACCGCCCTCCGTGCCACCGGCTCCGTCATCAAGTTCGACGGTTTCCTGAAGCTCTACAGGGAGGACCTCGACGAGCCGAAGGAAGACGACGACGAGGGTCGGATCCTGCCCCGTGTCGACGAGGGTGAGGCGGTCGAGCGCGGCGAAATTCGCCCGGAGCAGCATTTCACCCAGCCGCCGCCCCGCTTTACCGAGGCCAGTCTGGTGAAGAAGCTGGAGGAGCTGGGCATCGGGCGTCCCTCGACCTACGCGTCGATCATTCAGGTCCTGCAGGACCGGAATTATGTCCGGCTCGAGAAGCGCCGCTTCCAGCCGGAAGACCGGGGACGCGTCGTCACTTCGTTTCTGACGAACTTCTTCAACCGTTACGTCGAATATGACTTCACCGCCCAGCTGGAAGATCAGCTGGACGACATTTCCGGCGGGCGGATCGACTGGAAACAGGTGTTGCGCGACTTCTGGGTCGCCTTCAACGACGCGGTCGAGGGAACAAAAAAGCTGACCATCACGCAGGTCATCGACGCGCTCGACGCCGCGCTCGGCCCGCATTTCTTCCCGGAAGGCGATGGCGATGGCGGCGCGGACCCGCGGAAATGCCCGTCGTGCGAGGACGGCCGTCTGGGCCTGAAGCTTGGCAAGTTCGGCGGCTTCATCGGTTGCTCGAACTACCCGGAATGCCGCTACACCCGGCAACTCGCCCTGTCCCAGAATGGCGACGATCCGGCGCGCGCGGCAGCCCAGCCCGACGCGCGCGACCTGGGGACGGATCCGGAAACGGGCCTGCCGGTCAAGGTCAAGGTCGGCCCCTACGGCCCCTATGTGCAGCTGGGCGAGGACGCGCCGGCCAAGGAAAAAGGCAGCAAGGAAAAGGCCAAGGCGAAGGAGAAACCCAAGCGGGTCTCCCTGCCGAAGCAGATGCCGCCCGACGAGCTCGACCTTCAGACCGCGCTCAAACTGCTGGCCCTGCCGCGCGAGATCGGTATTCACCCGGAGAGCGGCAAGCCGATCCTGGCGGGCATCGGCCGATACGGCCCCTATGTCCAGGTCGAACGAACCTACAAGTCGCTCCAGGCCGATGACGATGTCCTGACGATCGGCATCAACCGGGCCGTCGACCTGCTCGCCCAGGGCGGGCGCGGCGGCGGTGGCGGCAACGGCTCGACCCGCGAGGTCGGCGCGCATCCCGACGACGGGAAGAAGATCTCCGCCGGTGCCGGACGCTTCGGCCCCTACGTGAAGCATGGCAAGCTCTATGCCAGCCTGCCCAAGGATATGACGGTCGAGGAAGTGACCCTCGACAAGGCGGTCGAACTGCTTCGCGCCAAGGCGGAACGCGTCGCCCAGAAGAAGGGCAAGCCGGTGCCCAAGGCAAAAGCGTCGAAATCGAAAGCGAAATCGGCAGGCGGCGCCAAGAAGACGGCCTCGAAGGCCGACGGCTGATCCCCGGGTGGCCAGGAAGACCCCCTCGACCGAGCCCGGCTTTCCGACCCGCGAGCAGATCCTCGAATTTGTCCAGGGGTCGAAGACCCCCGTCGGCAAGCGCGAGGTCGCCCGCGCCTTCAACATCAAGGGACCCGATCGCCAGCGCCTGAAGGCCGTGATGCGGGAGTTGAAGGCCGAGGGGCTTCTGGAAGGCGAGACGAAGCGGCTGCGCCCGCGGGGCACCCTACCGGAGGTCGCCGTCCTTGAGGTCGGCCGGTCCACCTCGGACGGCGACATGACCGCCCGTCCGGTATCCTGGGACGGCGACGGCCCGCCGCCGGCGATCTTCGTCGCCCGGGACCGGAGCGGCGACCCGGACGAGGGCGAACGTATCCTCGCCCGTCTCTCGCGCCAGAAGGACGGCTCCTATCTTGCCCGGACGATCCGCCGCCTCAAGCCGGCCGCGCGGCGCGTTCTGGGACTCGTCGAGACCGACCCGATGGGCCTGCGCCTCAAACCCGCGGAGAAGCGCACCCGGGACAAATATCTGATCGCGCCCGGCGAGGCCAACGGCGCCCAGCCCGGCGAGCTGGTGCTGGCCGAGGTGCTGCCGGGCAAACCGATGGGGCGGCGCCATGTCCGGGTTCTCGAACGCCATGGGGACGGGGGCGACACCAGTGTTATCAGCCTCATCGCCATCCAGGAACACGGCATCCCGATGGCCTTTCCCCAGGAGGCGCTGAACGAGGCCGAAAAGGCCAAGCCCGTCACCGTCCGGGGCCGCGCCGACCTCAGGACGATCCCGCTGGTTACTATCGATGGCGCCGATGCGCGCGACTTCGACGACGCGGTCTTCGCCGAGCCCGACGAGGACGAGAACAATCCCGGCGGCTGGCATCTCATTGTCGCCATCGCGGACGTGGCCCATTATGTCCGCCCCGGCTCCGCCCTGGACAAGAGCGCCTACGAGCGCGGCAATTCGGTCTATTTCCCCGACCGGGTCGTGCCGATGTTGCCGGAGGCGCTGTCGAACGATCTCTGCTCTCTCCGCCCGGGCCAGGACCGGGCCTGTCTCGCGGCCCATCTCTGGATCGACAGGGACGGCCATCTCCGCCGGCACCGTTTCGAGCGTGGGCTCATCCGCTCCGCCGCCCGGCTGACCTACGAGGAAGTCCAGGCGGCGGCCGACGGCAAGCCGGGAGAGAAGGCAAAGCCGTTGATGGAGACGGTCATCCGCCCGCTCTACGCCGCGTATGGCCTCCTCGCGGCTGCCCGGGCCAAGCGCCAGGCGCTGGAGATCGACCTGCCGCTGCCGTTCACCGGCGACCGTGCGGAGTTCGCCGAGACCATCGTCGAGGATTTCTCGAAGCATCCGTGGTCGGGCCTGCCGGGGACGTTCACCGTTACTGCCATCGAC
>CAYGKX010000271.1:2928-3695 GCA_964350225.1 uncultured Rhodospirillaceae bacterium
ACGGGTCGAATTGACGCCCGAGGGCACCGTCGCGAGCATCGCCGTGCGCGAACGCTTCGACAGCCACAAGCTGATCGAGGAGTTCATGATCCTCGCCAACGTCGCCGCGGCGGAGGCGCTGGAAGCGAAGCGCCGGCCCTGCATGTACCGGATCCACGAGGAACCGGACATGTCGAAGATGGAAAGCCTGCGCGAGGTACTGGGCGAGTTCGGTTATTCCCTTCCGAAGGGGCAGGTGACGCGGCCGGGGAACTTCAACACAATCTTGAAGAAAGCCGCCGGCTCGCCGCACGAACGGGCCGTCAACGAACTGATCCTGCGCGCCCAGATGCAGGCCTATTACGGTCCCGACAATCTGGGACATTTCGGCCTGGCCCTTGCGCGCTATGCCCATTTCACCTCGCCGATCCGGCGCTATTCCGACCTTCTGGTCCATCGCGCGCTGATCGGGTCGAAGGGCAAGGACGCCCTGCCGCCGGAGGCAGGCGAACGGTTCGCCCAGATCGGCGAACATATTTCCCAGACCGAGCGTCGGGCGATGGCGGCGGAACGGGACAGCGTCGACCGCTACGTCGCCTCCTATATGGCCACCCATATCGGCCAGGATTTCGAGGGCGCGATCGTCGGGGTGACGCGCTTCGGCCTGTTTGTCGAACTGACCGAAACCGGGGCAGACGGCTTGGTCCCGGTCTCCACCCTGCCCGCCGACCGCTACGTCTTCGACGAGGATGCCCACAGCCTGATCGGCCAGGGCAGCGGGCGCGTCT
>CAYGKX010000271.1:3705-6018 GCA_964350225.1 uncultured Rhodospirillaceae bacterium
CAGATCCGCCTGCGTGAGGCAGACGGCATTTCCGGCAGCATGATCTTCGAGCTTCTGGACGATTTGCGGGGCCGGTCGAAGCGAACGGGCGCCCGCCGCGGCACGGTGCGCCTGTCACCCAAACGCGGCAAGGGCGGGCGCAAGGGTTCCCGTCGGGCGGGCAAGGACCGCAGATAAAATTAACCGTGAGTTTTCAAGTATTTTCGCGTTTTATCCTTGGATTGCGTGGCCACGTTGTCTTACGGTTTAACCGTATTGATCCTCGAACCGGCGACGCGACATCGGCCGGCGTCGAGCGACAACACGGGAGCATTCAGGTTCATGACCGCAGCGAAACCGATTTTCGTCATGGCGGCATTGGCGTTCCTGGTGGGGTGCAGCAGCGGCCCCGCGCGGGTGAACGACCTGCCGCTCAAGACTGCCGGTGCCCCGGTGATCAGCGAAGGCTATCGCCACATCACCCGGCGCTATATCCGCAACGTCAAGACACACGACGTGGCGCTGAACGGCATGCGCGGTCTGTCAACGATAGACCCGTCCGTGACGGTCGAGGAGAAGGGCGGTTCAATCCTCGTCCTCCACGCGGGCAAACAGGTCGCCTCGGTCTCCGCGCCGACGTCGGACGACCCCGATGCCTGGGGCCAGGCGACGCTCGAGGTCGTTCAGGCGGCGGGCACTGTGTCGCCCAAGCTCAAGGGCACCTCGCCGGAGCGCATCTACGACGTCGTCTTCCGCAACAGCCTGAAGTCGCTCGACCGCTTTTCCCGCTACACCAGCGCGGCCGAAGCCCGCGAACGCCGCATCATGCGCGAAGGTTATGGCGGCATCGGCATCACGATCCAGCGGATCGAAGGCTATACGACCATTGTCACGGTAATGCCCGAGACGCCGGCCGCCAAGGCGGGGCTCCGGCCGCGCGACCGGATCGTGGCGATCGAGGGCCAGTCTATCGTCGGCGCGGAATTGCGCGATGTTGTCGCCAAGTTGCGCGGCCCCCGCGGGTCGAGTGTCAAATTGACGATCAATCGCCCCGACCGGGCAACGGACGCCGTGGTCTCGGTGACCCGCCGGCATATCATGCCGAACATGGTCACCCTGCAGATGGACGGGAATATCGCCGTCATCCGTCTCATGCGCTTCAATTCCAGCGCCGGCCGGGATGTCGTCCGCGCGGTACGCCGGGCCCGGCGGCTCTCCGGCGGCCGGCTTGGCGGCATCGTTCTCGACATGCGCGACAATCCGGGCGGACTGCTCGACCAGGCGGTGCTGATTTCCGACCTGTTCCTCGACGAAGGCGTGATCCTGACCACACGGGGGCGCCACCGCGACAGCTTCCAGGGATATCGGGCCCGCCCGGGCGACATCGTCGCGGGGCTGCCGATGGTCGTCCTGATCAACGGACGGTCAGCCTCGTCGGCCGAGATTGTCGCCGCCGCCCTGCAGGACAACGGCCGTGCGGTCGTCGTGGGCAGCACGAGCTTCGGCAAGGGAACGGTGCAGAGCGTCGCCACCCTTCCGAACGAAGGAGAGATCGTCCTCACCTGGTCGCGCTTTCACGCGCCGTCCGGCTATGCCATCGACGGGCTGGGCGTGATGCCCAGCGTATGCCTGACCACCAAGCCCGCGGGCGCCGAGGCAGGCCTGCAGCGGATGCGCCGGCAGCGCGACAGTCTGGCCCGAACGTTCCGCTCGTGGCGCCAGGACATGCCCCGGTCCAAGGCCCAGAAGACTTCCCTGCGCGCGGTCTGTCCCGCCAACGTCAAGATCAATGTCGATCTCGGCGAGATGGCCGTGGCCAAGCGGCTGATCTCCGACCCCGGGCTCTATTCCGCCGCTCTGGCCATCTCGGGCGGGCGCGTCTCCAGGCTCGCCGGACGCGCCGCCCTGCCCGTCCGGGTCCACTAGGGCCAAGGGAGAACGCGGTCAATGAGGTCAAATTCTTCAGTAATCACTCAGGATTTGGTGGCCCGAGGCGTTTAAACCCGCATTTCCCATGTGAGCGGTCACTTTCACTCCGCCTGAACGTAAATTCGGCATAATATTCAGTATGTTGGATAGAACATGAGGCGGTGCAGATGGGGAACCCAAAGGGTGAAGCCGATCTGATGCCCCTGCGGCTTGGTTTCGACCGCCGCCTGAAGCTTGAATTCCATGGTTCGCGGATCACATCGGACGCCGGATTGCTGGCGTATCGCGACCTCGACGATGCGCTTGGCCTGACCGATATGGCGACCGCCGTGCTCGCGGATAGCCGCACCGGCAGGAACGGCTGGCACGGCATTGTCGGCCTCCTGCGTCAGTCGATCTACGGAC
>CAYGKX010000272.1:0-6014 GCA_964350225.1 uncultured Rhodospirillaceae bacterium
TAAAAAGATAATTCAAATGGTTTATTTTCTAGTCGATCTACGTGTGTAGACTCGTATGATGGCGGTTTAGGCCGCACACCACTGGAGGGACACTGGCAGAATTCGAAACGGTCTTTGTTCGATACGATGTTTCGGTGGATCGAAAGGCCGGTGTTGACTTGTTGGGTGGGCCGGTTCTTCGCCTGTATCCGGAATGGATCCGGGGCAAACCTGGAGAATAACGAGGCCGGTCCCATGCCAGGTCAGTCCCAGGCGAGGTTGGTCCCAGGCATTGACCCAATGAGCGGGAAGGAGGGAAGAGGCGGCACTTAGACGACGGCAAAGAGGGACGGGCAGAAAGAAACCGTCGTGCGGGAATACTTGCCGGCAGGTGTTCGTTCGGGCTTGGCCAACGTGACGCATCGTCATACGGCCTACACAGACACCTGAGGTGACAGAACTAGAGGGGGCACCGGGGCGCGACATTTCTTCCGGTCGCTCGACGAATTCGGACGAATCCCGTTCGACGCCTGTCGTCGCCCGGGGGGACAGCGTCACGACTTTCGCCGATGCACCAATGCGCGCGCAAAAACCAACGGGCTCATTGAGGAAAGGCGGAAGCAGATGGCGAAGCATGCGGAGGAAAAAAGGACTCTCGCCGAGCACGCGTTGCTGGCAGCAGCAGGAAGATTGCCGTGGAGTTCCTGTTTGGAGGAGCTCTGCCAGCCGACGGCATCGGATAAGGCCTATATCGCCGTCCACGACCTGACAAAACACTCAGCGCGAATCTCCTACAGCTTCAACGTCGAGGAAAGCTCGATTTCCGCCTACAACAACCTGCTGCAGGGCAGCAATCCCTGGACCCTCAAGGAAGGCTTCTTCCAGGCACGCGGACTGGTCTGGTCCGGCGATCAGATCGTTCGATATGACGACCTGCGGCAGTCGGACTTCTACATGCTGTTCATGGCGCCGGAGGCCATGCTGCATTCGGCTCATATGGTCCTCCATGTTGAAGGCCCCGTAGTTTCGGAACTCGTTCTGACGCGCCGGCCCGACGATATCCCCTATACCGAAAGGGATCTCGACAGGCTCCGCGAGCTGGGAGAATCGCTGCTTCCTTCGATAATTCTCGCGCGTGAACTCAATCTCGCGTCGCTCGGACACTGCGTCATGTTCGACGCCCTGCATGACCTGTCGGTCGGCTTGGCCTTCGTAACGGAAGGGCGCCGATCGTTCCGGACGAACGAGGCCTTCCGGACCCACATGCAGAGACTGGATACCGAAGACGGGACGGCCTTCTTCCAGGAGGTGCCGCGGCATGCGGCCGTCAAGCTGCCGTCCACCCTGGTCAGGAGCCTTCGGGCCGCGGAACGAGAGCGTATCCACCTGCTACCGCGCCTTGAAGGCGGCGTCATTTCCGTCCACGTCTCCAGCGCCGTCACGACATGCCCGGTGACGGGTTCGTCGCTCAAGGCCACCTGCCTCCTCAGCCTGGATGCTCAGGAGGAAGTCACGCTTGATGGGGACTGCCTTCTGGAGGCCTTCAACCTGACGCCGGCCGAAGTGCGCGTGTCGGCGGGCATTGCGTCTTGCAAGCGCATCGAATCGATTGCCGGAGAACTGGGCATTACGCCGAGCACGGCACGTACGCATCTCAAGCACGTCTTCGACAAGACCGATACCCGCCGCCAATCGGAATTGACACGTCTCATGGGCACCGTGGCACGCAACAAACGGCGCGGCGAATATGTGTCGCAAACCCTCGAGCCGGGGCGGCCCGCAGGCACCTTCTTCAGGACCTGATTGGAACGCGAAGTTTGCGCGGCGAAGAAGTTTTCTGCCGGCAGCATCCTGCATGATCCCATGGAACACGGCCGTGACCGCACTGCGCGTCATCGCCGCGATTGAGGCGGCGGAGCCCTCATTATCAAGGCCGGGCGCCAGATCGCATGCACGCGATGGACACCCCTCGAACCGGGCGTCGTGGGTTGCCGGCGCTGCCGATTGGCGTCGGCAACATTGCCCGGGCGGGGGCCCGCACCGAGAAACGCCATTGCCTTCCCGCGAGTCCCTGTGAGATGAGTCGGCCCATCCAATCCCGGAAAATTCCCGCAGATACATTTCGATGGTTTGCCCATGACCGCAGTATTTCGGCAGTACTCGCAGCCGGAACTCGATGCCCAGTACGACCAGGCGACGTTGGTTCCGGACCTTGGTCCGTATCTTGAATTTTGGCGCGAGGGGTCGAAGGCGGCGCGTGGGACGGTCGATTGCGCGCTGGACGTTGTCTATGGGCGCGCGCCGGCGGAGACTATGGACATCTTCCGGCCGCAGTCGCGCAACGCTCCCGTCCACCTCAACTTCCATGGCGGTGCCTGGAAGTTGCTGGACAAGGATGATGCAGCCTATCCGGCACCTGGCGTGGTCGCAGCGGGAGGCATCTACATCGCGGTCGGTTTCGGTCTCGTACCGGCCGTCCCGCTGCGGGAACAGGTGCGGCAGGCGCGGGACGCCGTCGCCTGGACCTGGCGGAACATCGCGCGCTATGGCGGCGATCCATCCCGTATTTCCGTTTCCGGCCACTCCTCTGGGGGGCACCTGGTCGGCTGCCTCGTCGCCGAGGGGTGGCACGACAGCTTTGGCGTGCCGAAGGACGTCATCAAGAGCGCGGTCGCCGCGAGTGGCCTGTTCGACTTGACGCCGGTGCGCTTGAGCTCGCGGAATGCCTATCTGCACCTGACGCCGGACGAGGCGGATGTCCTCAGCCCCACGCGCCATATTCCCCGCGGCAGGGCGCCGGATCTCTCCCTCTTCTGGGGCGACGGCGATCTTGACGAGTTCCGGCGCCAGTCCGCCGACTTCGCCACCGCGTGGCGGGCGGCTGGACACGAGCTACGCACCCTCGAACTCGCCGGGCATAATCATTTCGACGTTGCGAATGCCTTCGGCGATCCCGACAGCCCTGTCCATCGGGCGATCCTGGATCAGGTGGCAGAGCGGAAGGCGGCACAGCCGGCCGCATAGGGCTGGACCGGCATCAAAATTGATCCCAGCATGCTGGACATGTGTCGCAGCATGTGAGATCGTCTCTTCAGCAACGGAGAGGCGATGCCGAATTCATCCGACAATTCGAAGGGGGGCACGTCGTTCGAAAGATCGATCGACATGCTGCTTCTGTTCCGGGACTTTCCCGAGGGCCTCAGCGCGCGCGACATCGCAGAGAAGTTCGACGTCTCGCGCAGTTCCGCATTTCGCTATCTGCAGATCCCGCGGCCGCGCCACCGGATCGAGCCGGCGGCCCAGCCGGGATGTTTCCGGCTCGGCCCGATGGTCGTGCGGCTGGCGCGGGCCCGGACGGCGAACCGCACGATCGCGCAGATCGCGGAAGCGCCGATGCGCGCCCTGGCGGAGAGCACGGAGGAGTCGATCCTCCTGACGCGGCGCGTCGGCTCGTCGGTCGTCGTCATCCATTCGATCGACAGCCAAAGGGTCATTCGGGTGAGCATCGAGGCGGCACAGGATTCGTCGCTGCATGTCGGCTCGTTCGGAAAACTGCACATGGCCTACATGGAGCCGGCGGAACTGGCTGAACTGCTGGCCCGGCCCGTGCATCACGCAGTGACCGGGGAGGAGCTGGACCGTGCCCGCCTGCGGACGGAGCTCGACCAGATTCGCAATCGTGGATACTCGGTGAGCGACGGAGAGGTCGAAGTCGGCATGAGCAGCGTCTCCGTGCCCGTCCTCACGCCCGAGGGGGAGTTGGTCGCCGGCCTGTCGATTGCAGGTCCGGTGTTCCGGCTGCCGCAGACGATGGTGCCCAGCCTTGTTCGCGACCTGACCGAAAAGGCCGGTCAGATCGCGGAGGAGTGGGAGATCGAGCGGCAGTTCGGCAGTGGCGTGGACAGCGTGAAGGAGGCGATATGACCCGGCTTCTGATCCGCGACGGTTATCTTCTGACCATGAATGCCGCCCGCGAAGAAATTCCGGGCGGCTCCATCCTGATCGAGGACGGCCGGATCGCCTTTGTCGGCCCAAGCACGGATCTGGGTCCGGTCGGAGACGCTGAGGTGATCGACGCGGCGGGCTGCGCCGTGATGCCGGGCCTCGTCAACTGCCACACCCATCTGTGCATGATTTACGGGCGCACGATCGGGGTGGAGCGTCGGCTTCTGGATTGGTTGAAGGTCGAGATGCCGGTCATGTCGCGCCTGGATACGGAGGCGACGCTTCTCGGCACGGCCCTGGGCTGCGTCGAAAACCTCAAGAACGGCAACACGACCGTCGTCGAGAATACCTTCATCCCGCGACGCGACAATTTCGTTCCGGAAGACGCGATCTTCCGGTCGATGAAGTGCGTCGGGATTCGCGGCATCGTCGCGCGTGCCTATCACGCACGCAACTTCGCGCCTGAGTTCCTCGAAACCCGCGCGCAGCAGGAAGCCAAGGTCGAGGCTTTGCGCGACGAATGGCATGGCGCGGCGGATGGGCGCCTTGGATTGTCGATCGGCCCACTCCTGCCCTGGATCGTGGATGTCGACGACCTGCGCGCGACACGACGGCTGGCCGACCGCCTGGGCATCAAGATCCATATGCACGTGGCGGAGTCGCCCGAGTTCAACGAGAAGATTGCCGAGGCCTATGGTCGCGAAATCCGCAACGTCGAGCTTCTGCACGAAGGGGATTGCCTGGGTCCCGACGTCCAGGCTGTCGCTGTGGCCGACCTGTCCGACCGTGAGATCGAACTTCTGGCGGAAACCGGTACGCCGGTTGTCTTCGACCCCCAGACGCGCCTCTTCTGGGGTACGGGCTTTCCGGGGATCAAGCGCTTTACCGACGCCGGCCTCACCGCGGGGCTTGGCACCAACGGTCCGGCCGCCAATTGCGGGCAGGACCTGTTCGAGACGATGAAATATGCCTGTGCGACCGCGAAGACCGCGGCGAACGACCCGGCGGCGCTGGGGCGGCACCGGGTCCTCGAGATGGCGACGATCGAGGGCGCGAAGGCATTGGGAATGGACGACCGCACGGGTTCGCTCGAGGTCGGCAAGGAGGCGGACGTCATTACCGTTAATCTGGCGCAACCCCATCTCACGCCCGCGATCGACGTGCCCGCCGCATTGGTCTATGCGGCGAAAGGCAGCGATGTGCGCGATACCATCGTCGCCGGGCGTGTTCTCATGCGCGACCGCAAGCTGACCACGGTCGACGAGGCCGAACTTCTCGACGACTGCAACGCGATGGCGGCGCGGCTGGTTTCCGAACCACTGGCACACGGGAGTGTCAGCCATGTGGCTTAAGCTCGGCTCGATCGTCGGGGCGATCTTCCTCTGGTGGGTCGTCTCGCTCTTCCTCCCCGCGAACATTCTTCCGGGACCCTGGGCCGCGGCATCGACCCTTGTGAAAGACTTCGCCGAAGGCGACGTCCTGCCTCATCTCGGAATTACGCTCCTGCGAGTCTTCGGCGGCCTCGTGCTCGCGATGCTGATCGGCATTCCGATCGGTGTCCTGATGGGGATCTACAGGAATGCGGAACGGGTCCTCGACATCTGGGTGATGGTTGCGCTGACCGTGCCCAGCCTGTGCTACGCGATCATTGCCTTCATCGTCTTTGGCTTGAACGAATTCGCGGCCATCGTTGCGATCGGCGTGACGGCGGCGCCGTCGATCGTCATCAACCTGTGGGAAGGTGTGAAGACGACCGACATGCGGCTGGTGCAGATGGCCAAGACCTACGAGGCAGACCGCTGGACCGTCTTCAAGAGCATTCTCCTGCCACAGGTCATGCCCTACATCATGGCGTCCTTCCGTTTCGGCCTGGGTATCGTCTGGAAGATCGCCGTCCTCGTCGAACTGCTCGGCCGGCCCGACGGCGTCGGCTTCAAGCTCTTCTACTGGTATCAGCTCGCGGACATGGAGCAGGTCCTCGCCTGGACGCTCCTCTTCACGATCGTGATGCTCTTCATCGAAATTGTCGTCCTGAAATGGCTCGAGCGGCGGCTCTTCAGCTGGCGCCCGCGCGTGGCGATATGAAGCAC
>CAYGKX010000273.1:0-5971 GCA_964350225.1 uncultured Rhodospirillaceae bacterium
GCGTCTTTCCTTCAGGCGGGGGAAATATCCATGCACGATATCGAGGTCGGTGTCGATCGAACCCCGGTCCCGCCGCCCGAAGGCGCCCATGTCCAGGTTCTGGGCCACCGTGAGAAAGGGGAAGACCTGCCGCCCCTCCGGCACCAGGCTGATGCCGTAGCCGACGATCCGGTTGGGATCGCGCCGCTGTATCTGCCGCCCGTCGAAAGTCACGGTCCCGACACGCGGATCCATGACGCCCGCGATGGTCTTCAGAAGGGTCGACTTGCCTGCACCATTCGCGCCCAGCACCGTCACGACCCGCCCCGCCTCAACGTCGAGGCTGACGCCGCGCAACGCCATGATCGGCCCGTAATAGGTCTCGATGTTCCGGATTTTGAGAAGCGCCGCCATTCCCGTCACGCCCCCAGATAGGCTTCGACAACGGCGGGGTCGCGCTGAACCTCTTCCGGGCTGCCTTCGGCCAGCACCCGGCCCTGGTTCATCACCAGCACGCGTTCAGAGACGTCGTTCACCAGGGCGAGGTCGTGCTCCACCATCAGGACGGTGATGCCCAGGTCCTTCACGATGTCCTCGATCCAGAAAGCGAGATCCTCGGTCTCCTCCGGGTTCAGGCCCGAGGCAGGCTCGTCGAGGAGGAGCAGGGTCGGCTCGCTCGCCAGCGCCCGGCCCAGTTCGACGACCTTGCGTACCCCGTAGGGCAAGCTGCCGACCGGGCTGTCGCGATGGGCGGCGAGGTCGAGGAAATCGATCACTTCCTCGACCTTCAGGCGGTGAGCCCTTTCGGTCGACCGGGCGCGCGGCAGGAAAAGAAGCTCCTCCGCCAGGGTCACGCCCCGGTGACGGTGACGGCCGAGAAGAAGATTCTGCAGGACCGTCGCATGTTCGAAGAGTTCGAGGTTCTGGAAGGTGCGTGCGATGCCGCGGCGGATGACCCGGTGCGGCCGTTCCCGCGTAATGTTCCGGCCGTCGAAGCGTATGTTGCCGCCGTCCGAGTCGAACAGCCGGGATATGAGATTGAAGACAGTTGTCTTGCCGGCACCGTTCGGGCCGATGATGGTGAAGACCTGTCCCGGCTCGACGGCGAACGAGACGCCGTCGACCGCCCGCAGGCCGCCGAAGCTGATCGACAGGTCCTGGACCTCGAGCAGGCTCACCGGTACCGCTCCGACTTCATGTAGGACTTGGCGCGTTCGAAGGTCGCCCGGCGATAGAGCGGGAAGGTCTGGAAATAGGCCTTGATCTTGGCCCAGCGCCCGGCGATGCCCAGCGGCTCGTAGAGCACGAAGACGACGAGGACGACGCCGAAGACCGTGAGTTGCAGGCCCGTCTGTCCGGCGATCTCCTTCGGCAGGTAGTCCTTCAGGATAGCGATCGCCGGGTCGAGCAGGCCCAGGAAAACGGCGCCATAGACCGCACCCTTGAGGCTGCCGAGCCCGCCGACGACGACCATCATGAGAAGCTGGAGCGACAACAGGACGTTGAATGACGTCGGCTCCAGCCAGGTGATCTTGTGCGCGAAGAGCCCCCCCGCGATGCCGGTCAGCCCGGCAGAGACGGCAAAGACGGTGATCTTGGTGGCGGCCAGGTTGACGCCGAGGCTCTGGGCCGCGATCTCGCTGTCGCGGATGGCGATGAGCGCGCGGCCGGTTTGCGACCGGACGAGATTCGCCGCGACGAGGATCGCGAGGATGAGGACGACGAGACAGGTGAAGTAGAAGACGGTGCCGTCCAGGACATCGAGCCCGAAGATGTCCGCGGCCGGAACCGCCATGCCGCCATGCCCGGCGGTAAGCCCCTCCCACTGCCCCAGCACATGTTCGACGATCACGCTGAAGGCCAGGGTCGCAATCGCGAGATAAAGGCCGGTCATGCGCAGCGCGGGAATGCCGAGCAGCATGCCGATGGCGCCTGCGATCACCCCGGCGACCGGCAGCGACACGAGAAAGGGAACGCCCAGGCCCAGAAGGATCGCATGGGCATAGGCGCCAATGCCCATGAAGGCCGCATGGCCGAGCGAGACGAGCCCGGCATGGCCGGACAGGATCATCAGCCCGACGCTCGCGATCGACAGCAGGAAAAGATAGGCAATCTCGCCGACATAGTAGGTCGACAGCACGAAGGGGGCAGCGACGAGGGCGAGCAGTAGCAGCCCGTAGGACACGACGTCGCTGCGGTACCGGACGAGGTCGATGTCCTGGTCGTAGCGGGTCTTGAAGACGTATCGCATCGCCCCGCCCTATGCCTCGGACCCGGATTCCCGCGGACCGTGCGCGGCATCGCATCCTTCGACAGGCTCAGGATGAGGGGAGCGGCTGAAAGCAGGATAAGGGGGGCGACTGAGATCAGGATGAGGGGAGCGGCTGAGATCAGGATGAGGGGAGCGGCTGAGATCAGGATGAGGGGAGCGGCTGAAATAGTGAGAACAAACCTCATCCTGAGCCTGTCGAAGGATCGAACGCCGCGCGCAACGGCTCGCCGACTGATTCCAACTTTTCCTTCTGGGACGGGCGAGAGGATAGCTGGCGGACCAGGCAAACACGGTTTCGTTCATCGCCATCCCGTCTACACCCGCTTGCCGGCTTCGCGGCCGAAAAGGCCCTTGGGCCAGGCGAGGAGGACGGCGAGGAGCACGACATAGGCCGTGATGCCCTTGGAGGTCGGGTCGATATAGACACCCACCATTTGCTCCGCGACGCCGATCAGCATGCCGCCCACGACCGCGCCGGGAATGCTGCCGAACCCGCCCAGGACCGCGGCGGCGAAGCCCTTGAGCACGACGATCCAGAGGTTCGTGTCGACCAGAAGCACAGGGGCGACGAGCAATCCGGCCGCGGCCGCAACGCCGGCGGAGAGGCCCCAGACCAGGGAGTTCACCGTCTTGACGGGGATGCCCATGAGATAGGCCGCGAGCTGGTTCTGGGAGGCCGCCTGCATGGCGACGCCGACGCGCGTGTAGCGGAAGAAGGCAAAGAGACCGACCGCCAGGATCGCCGTCCCGACGATGATCGACAGGCTGACATCGGAGACAACGACGCCGGCGATTGTCGTCGTCTTCTGCGTGAAGGGCGTCGCGAAACTCCGCTCCTCGGCCCCCCAGACCATGCTCGCCACGCCGCGCAGGGTGAAGGCCAGCCCGATCGAGAGCATGATGCCGGCGAACTGCGGCTGGCCGATAATCGGACGCATGATCTGGCGGTCGAGCAGAAAGCCGATCGCGCCGGTGGCCGCGATGGCGAGAAACGCGCCGAGCCAGTAGTCCAGGCCGGCAACGGCGATGAAGGTCCAGGCCAGGAAGGCGCCGACCATCAGCAGGTCGCCCTGGGCGAAGTTCACCACCTCGGACGCCTTGTAGATCAGGACGAAGCCAAGCGCGACCAGGCCGTAGATGCAGCCAACCGCGAGACCGTTCACCGCTTGCTGGACGAGGTCGAGCAAACTCAGCGTTTCCCTCCCAAGGCCGTCCGCGTTCTCTTGTGGAACGTTGCGGGGGCGACCAAACCCTAGTAGCTTACATTATTGGACTGACTTGATCCGGCGATCAAGAGGGTCAAAGGACGAACCGCCCTCCTCTCGCCGCGCCCCTATGGCAGCGTCCCCAGGGGCGCGTGCCGGATCCGCCCCGTCCGCCCATCGACCGGAACGCCGCGTGCACCCCTAGACAATGCCGACCGCCCCCCGTGCCAGATTGCTGACCTCGCCGGATCGGATTGCCGAAGCGGCACTGCACCTGCGAACGTCGATCATTCAGCCGGTCCTGGATATCGTCGGCGACCGCTGGACCCTCGCGATCCTCGCCCGGCTGTTTCAGGGAGAACGGCGCTTCGACGTGCTTCAGGCGGGATTGGGTACCGCGCGCAGCACCCTGTCCGGGCGGCTCGACGACCTTGTCCACCATGGGCTGGTCGAACGGCGACGTTATCAGGCCCACCCGCCGCGCGACGAATATCTTCTGACAGCGAGCGGCCGCGACACCTCACAGATCATGCTGCTGCTGCAGCGCTGGGACGCCACCTGGGGCGCCGGAGAAGACGCGGACGGGGGCATGCCGCGCCTGCGCCACCACTGCGCCGCCCCCCTGAAACCCTATATGATCTGCGGGGCCTGCAAGCAGCCGGTCCGGGCGCGTGACATCCTTTATGAAGCCGGACCGGGGCTGATGGCGAGCGGTCTGCCTTCCCGGCAGCGCCGCCCCCGCCGGCGCTCAGGCCCCGCCGGCGGCAACAACGGCACTCCTCTTTCGGCCACCGACATTCTCGGCGACCGCTGGATGGCGCTGGTCCTGGCGACGTCCTATTTCGGCCTGCGCCGGTTCAACGACATGCAGGCAGCCCTCGGCATCGCCCCCAACATCCTCTCCCGGCGCCTGGCGGAGCTGACCCAATGGGGCGTCTTCGCCCGGCACGTCTACTCCGAGCGCCCCAGGCGCGCGCAATATATCCTGACCGAGAAGGGACTGGACCTGTATCCGGTGACCCTGTCGCTGATGGCCTGGGGCGACCGCTGGATGGCACCACCGGAAGGCCGCCCGCTGATCCTGACCCATCGGGAATGCGGAAACATCCTTTCCCCGAAGCTTGCCTGCTCGGCCTGCAACGAGATTATCGAGACGGAGGCGATCGGCGCGTGAGGCCGATCCATACGACCGTTTCATCTGTTGCTAGCGCTACGAGACTGACCATGCTACGTTTTCGATATGTCTTGTCGCTTGCCGCCCCTGTTCACCGACAACATGGCATTGCCGGTGCTTGTCGCGCCGATGTTCCTGGTCTCGGGACCGGACCTGGTCGTGGCGGCCTGCAAGGCCGGGATGGGCTGTGCCTTTCCGGCCCCCAACGCCCGCACCCTCGACGACCTGCGCGATTGGCTTGACAGGATTTCGCGGGGCGTCGCCGACGCCCGGGAGAGTGCCGGCCCCGACGATCGTGTCGCCCCCTGGGCGCTCAACATGGTCGTGCATCGCACCTATCCGCGCCTCGCCGAGGAACTGGAACTGGTGCAGGAATTCAGGCCCCCCCTCGTCATCACGGCGCTCGGCAGCCCGAGGGCGGTGATCGACACGGTTCATTCCTATGGCGGCCTGGTCTTCGCCGACGTCAATAACGTCTCCTTCGCGCGGAAGGCCGCGGAAGCCGGCGTCGACGGCCTCGTCCTTGTCGCCTCCGGCGCGGGCGGTCATGCCGGCCCGATCTCCGGCTTCGGCTTTGTTGCCGAGGTGCGCCGGTTCTGGGACGGGCCCATCGCCCTGGCCGGCGCAATCAGCGACGGTCATGCCGTTCGCGCGGCGGAGGTTCTCGGCGCCGATCTCGCCTATATGGGCACACGTTTCATCGTGGCGCGCGAAAGCCTGGTCGCCGAGGCCTACCGGGAAATGCTGGTCGCCTCCGGGGCGGAGGACATCGTCCTCACCGACGCCTTCACCGGGGTTCCCGCGAACTTTCTGATCCCCAGCCTGCTGGCCGCCGGCTACGACCCGAAGACCCTCAAGCCGAAAGGCGAAGTGAATTTCGCCGGCGACCCGCAGGACGAGCGCAAGGCGTGGAAGCACCTGTGGGCGGCCGGGCACGGTGTCGGCAGCGTGACACGTATCCAGCCGGTGGGCGACATTGTCGAACAATTAACGCGGGAATACGCGACTGCCGTCGCAAACGGGCGGGAGGAGAATATCTGGACGGAGAAGAGGGGAAAGCGGCGGGCGGCCGCCTGAGAAGACGCCGACAATCAAGGAACCATACGAACAAGAATAATCCGGTATTCGTAATAAGGTTGCTATGGGAGGTAGAGCCATGGACGGCTCCATGAAGATCGATAATCCATATATCCTCGGCCCCTATCGGCCTGTGGAGAACGAGATCACGGCGACGGACCTCAAGGTCGTCGGCGAGATACCAAAGGATTTCGGCGGTCTTTATGTCCGCAACGGGCCAAACCCTCGCTACGCGCCCCAGGACCGACATCACTGGTTCGACGG
>CAYGKX010000274.1:0-1313 GCA_964350225.1 uncultured Rhodospirillaceae bacterium
TTCACGCCGGGAGAGCGGGAGGCGATCATGTCCGGCCTGTCCGCGCGGCTGGAGAGCATTGGCATGCCGCCCGCGGGCGACGCCCCGACGGCGGAGGCCCGCGCGGCGGAACAGCGCCGGCGCGGGCGGGTGCGGCTCCGGTAGACATCCCGGAGCCGGCGGCGGTTCCGCCTATTTGTCCGTCGTTTCGAACCGCCAGACATAGTTGCGGTTGAGGGTCGCATACTGGTCCGGCCAGGCGAGCTTCCCTTCGCCGATCCAGCCCATCTCGTAGGCCGCGTGGCGCGTCCAGTAGGGATCGAAGAGATGGGCGCGGGCGATGACGCAAAGGTCCGCGCGGCCGGCGGCGAGGATCGAGTTCACGTCCTCGAAGCTGCTGATCGCCCCGACGGCCATCGTCGGCTTGCCCAGTTCCAGACGGATCCGCTCGGCGAAGGGCGTCTGGAAAAGGCGGCCATAGACCGGCTCCTCGTCCGACACGACCTGGCCCGACGACACGTCGACAATATCCGCACCGGCCTTGTAGAGCATGTCGGCGATCGGCACCGCGTCCTCGGGCCGGACACCGCCGTCCTTCCAGTCGTTGGCAGAGATCCGGACCGAGATCGGCTTGCCTTCCGGCCACGCGGCACGCACCGCTTCGAAGACCTCCAGCGGGAAGCGCATCCGGTTCTCGACCGATCCGCCATACTCGTCGCCGCGAACGTTCGTCAGCGGCGAGATGAAGGTGTTGAGAAGATAGCCGTGGGCCATGTGGACCTCGAGCATGTCGAAGTCCGCCGCCTCGGCCATCTCGGTCGCCCGGACATAGTCGGCGACGACCTGGTCCATATCGGCCCGGTCCATCTCCTTCGGCACCTGGCTGTGCGGCTTGTAGGGCAGCGGGGAAGCCGCCATGATCGGCCAGTTGCCGTCCGGCAGCGGCTCGTCGAAGCCCTCCCAGAGGACGGTCGTCGAGCCCTTCCGGCCGGCATGGCCGAGCTGCAGCGCGATCTTCGCGTCCGTGTGCTTGTGCACGAAGCCGGTGATCCGCTTCCAGGCGCCGACATGCTCCGGCTTGTAGATGCCGGCACAGCCCGGGCTGATGCGGCCGTCGCGGCTGACGTCGGTCATCTCGGCGATGACGAGGCCCGCCCCGCCCATGGCGCGCCTGCCCAGATGGACGAGATGCCAGTCGTCGACCGTCCCGTCCTCCGCGCAATACTGGCACATCGGCGACACGACAATGCGGTTCGACAGGACCATGTCGCGCAGCTTGAACGGCGTGAACATCGGCGGCGGCGCCGGGTCGGTCGGCACGTTGACCCCGGACT